>JACMKH010000220.1 GCA_014380205.1 Sphingomonadaceae bacterium | reverse complement strand
GACGCCGCGATCGAACCAGCGCTCGATCGCGGCGCGGTCGCGGATGCCGCCGCCGAGCTGGACATGACCCGGAAACGCCTCGACGATCGCGACGACGGCCTCGGCGTTGCGCGCCTCGCCGGCGAAGGCGCCGTCGAGGTCGACGACATGGAGATGGCTCGCGCCCGCCTCAGCGAAGGCGCGCGCCTGCGCAGCGGGATCGTCGCCGTAGACCGTCGCGCGGTCCATGTCGCCCTCGGCGAGGCGAACGACCGCGCCCTGCTTGAGGTCGATCGCGGGGAAGACGATGATGCTCATCAGGGCTTCCAGGCGAGGAACCGCGCGAGGAAGGCGAGCCCGTAGCGCTGGCTCTTCTCGGGGTGGAACTGGACGCCGATCAGATTGCCGCGCCCGATCGCGGCGACGCGCGGGCCGCCGTGGTCGGTGTGCGCGTAGATCGTTTCCGGGTCGGCGTTCTCCAGCGCAAAGCCATGGAGGAAATAGGCCTCGCCGGGCTCAAGCAGCGGCGGCGCGCCGCGCGGAATCACGTCGTTCCAGCCCATGTGGGGGACCTTGAGCGCGCGATCGGCGGGCGCGATCACGCGGACCGTTCCCAGGACCCAGCCGAGCCCGTCATGCCCGCCCTGCTCCTCGCCGCGCGTCGCCATCAGCTGCATCCCGACGCAGATGCCGAGGAAGGGGCGCGCGCGGGGGAGCGCGGCCTCCTCGATTGCCTCGACCATGCCCGGTAGCGCCGACAGCGCGGCCATGCACGCGCCGAACGCGCCGACGCCGGGGAGGACGATACGGTCGGCGCCGCGCACCGCCTCGGCGTCGTCGGTGATCGAAACGCCCTCGGCCCCCGCCGCGAGCAGCGCGTTGTGGACCGAGCGCAGGTTTCCCGCGCCGTAATCGATCAGGGCGATGAATTCAGGCACGGCCCTTCATCAGCCACCCAATATCCCCTTGGTCGAGGGCACCGCCCCCGCCACCCTCGGATCGATCGCCACCGCCTGCCGCAACGCCCGCGCGAGGCCCTTGAAGCAGCTCTCGACGATATGGTGGTTGTTCTCGCCGTAGAGCGTCTCGACGTGGAGCGTGATCCCCGCGCTCCCCGCGAAGGCGTGGAACCAGTGCTGGAAGAGCTCGCTGTCCATCTCGCCGAGGCGCGGCTGGCTGAACCCCGATTTCCAGACGAGGAACGGCCGCCCCGAAATGTCGAGCGCGACGCGGGTCAGCGTCTCGTCCATCGGCGCATACGCGTGGCCATAGCGGGTGATCCCCTTCCTGTCGCCGAGCGCCTGGCTCACCGCCTCGCCGAGCGCGATCGCGCGGTCCTCGGTGGGGTGGTGCTGGTCGACATGGAGATCGCCTTTGGCGGTCAGCCGAATGTCGATCAGCGAGTGGCGCGAGAGCTGCTCGAGCATGTGATCGAGGAAGCCGATCCCGGTCGAGACCGCGTACGCCCCCGCCCCGTCGAGGTCGATCTCGACCGCGACGTCGGTCTCGCCGGTCTTGCGATGGATCGAGGCGCAGCGCATCGCGCCGCCTATACGCCAAGCGCGCCGCGCCGCAACGCCGCTTGACCGGCGCGCGGGCGCGGTCCACCACTTCGGCATGAGCGAGACGCCGCCCGACAGCCTGATTCCCTATGACGAGATCGTCCAGGAGGCGCTGCGCGCGGTGGTTGGGCGCGTGCTCGGCGAGGTCTCGGACGCGGGCGACCTGCCCGGCGAGCATCATTTCTACATCACCTTCAAGACCCGCGCGGCGGGCGTCGACATCCCCAGGCATTTGACCGAGCGCTTCCCCGACGAGATGACGATCGTGCTCCAGAAGCGCTTCTGGGATCTCAAGGTCAGCGAGAGCGGCTTCTCGGTCGGCCTGTCGTTCAACCAGGTGGCCGCGACGCTGACCATCCCCTTCGCCGCGATCACCGGCTTCGTCGACCCCGCGGTCAATTTCGCGCTCCAGTTCCAGGCGCAGCTCGACGAGGTCGAGGCCGAGCGCGCCGAGCACGCCGAGAACGACGCCCCCGAGATCGAGCCGGTGGCGGACGGTTCGAACGTGGTGTCGATCGACTTCAAGCGGAAGAAGTGACGGCCCGCACAGGCCGTCATCCCCGCGAAAGCGGGGATCCAGCTTTTCTTGAGGCCTCGCAGAGAAGAAGGTAGCTGGATGCCCGCTTTCGCGGGAATGACGGAATGGGGATGCATCACGTGACCGAAACCCGCACCGAAACCGACAGCTTCGGGCCGATCGAGGTCCCCGCCGACGCCTATTGGGGCGCGCAGACGCAACGCTCGATCGAGAACTTCCCGTTCGGGTCGCGCGAGCGGATGCCGGTCGGGATCGTCCACGCGCTCGGGCTGATCAAGCGCGCCGCCGCGATGGCCAATGCGAAGCTGCCCGCCGAGATCGCCGATGCGATCCAGAAGGCCGCCGCCGAGGTCTCCGCGGGCGAGCATGACGAGCAATTCCCGCTGGTCATCTGGCAGACCGGCTCGGGCACCCAGTCCAACATGAACACCAACGAGGTGATCGCGGGCCGCGCCAACGAGCTGCTCACGGGCCAGCGCGGCGGCAAGGACCCGGTCCACCCCAACGATCACGTCAACATGAGCCAGTCGTCGAATGACACTTTCCCGACCGCGATGCATGTCGCCGCCGCGCGCGCGGTCCAGGCGCGGCTGCTCCCCGCGCTCGAGCTGATCCACGCGCGCCTCGCCACGCAGGCGCGGGAGTGGGACGACATCGTCAAGATCGGCCGCACCCACCTCCAGGACGCGACCCCGCTCAGCCTCGGACAGGAATTCTCGGGCTATGCCGCGCAGATCGAGGCGAACATCGCGCGGATCGACGACGTGCTGCCGCGCCTCTATCAGCTCGCGCAGGGCGGCACCGCGGTCGGCACCGGCCTCAACGCGCCCGCCGGCTTCGCCGAGGCGGTCGCCGCCAATCTCGCCGAGCTCACCGGCCTCCCCTTCGAAAGCGCCCCCAACAAGTTCGCCGAGATGGGCGCGCACGACACGATGGTCGAGCTTTCGGGCGCGCTTAGCACGATCGCGGTGAGCCTCTCCAAGATCGCCAACGACATCCGCCTCCTGGGCTCGGGCCCACGCTGCGGCCTCGGCGAGCTCGTCCTGCCCGAGAACGAACCGGGCAGCTCGATCATGCCCGGCAAGGTCAACCCGACCCAGTGCGAGATGCTGACGATGGTAGCGGCACAGGTGATCGGCAACCACCAGGCGGTGACCGTCGCGGGTCTCCAGGGCCATATGGAATTGAACGTGTTCAAGCCCGTCATCGCGGCTAACGTGCTCCGCTCGATCGACTTGCTCGCGACCGGCATGGAAAGCTTCACCGAGCGCACGCTCGACGGCCTCGCCCCCGACCGCGCCCGCATCGCCGAGCTTATGAACCGCTCGTTGATGCTGGTGACGGCGCTCGCACCCGAGATCGGCTACGACAATGCCGCGAGCATCGCCAAGCACGCGCACAAGAAGGGGATGACGCTTAAGGAGGCGGGCCTCGACCTCGGCCTCGTCGACGAGGCGACCTTCGACCGCGTCGTGCGGCCCGAGAGCATGCTGGGGCGTTAAGGCGAAGGACAGCCGATCACGGCCAGGAGGAACTGCATGGCTCGCCGTATCCTCTCCCCCGTGGTCGCCGCGATCGCGCTCGCAGCATGCGCCGCGCCTTCGGCCGCGCAGCGCGGAGACACGATCACCGGCGAATGGGGCGGCGCGCATGTCGGGCTCAGCCTCGACGCCGCTAGCGGGCGGCTCGAATATGATTGCGGCTCGGGCACCATCGACGAGGCGCTCACCACCGACCAGCTCGGCCGTTTCACGGCCACCGGCACCCACACGCCGGGCCAGGGCGGCCCCGACCGCGCGGGAGAGACGCCTCGCTCCTATCCCGCGCTCTACCGGGGCCAGGCGCGCGGCGACGTGCTGACGCTGCGCGTGGAGGTCGAAGGCCATGTCTCGCCCGGCCCGTTCCGCCTTACGCAAGGAGCCGCGCCCCAGCTGCTGCGCTGCCTGTAGAGCGATTGCCGAGCCGCGGACGGCGGATTAAGCGGTTCGCCGGGGAGGGGGCGGCCATCGACAGCATCGGCCCATCGCGCGCGCTGACGCGGCGATCCTTCCTCGCGCGCGTCACCGGCGGCGCGGCGATCGCGATCGGCGCG
>JACMKH010000219.1 GCA_014380205.1 Sphingomonadaceae bacterium | reverse complement strand
GGCGCGGCCGGGCGAGGCGCGCGGTGAGCTGGCGGATCGAGAGACCCGTGACTGGGTCGCGCCAGCCCGGCGCGATCTCGAGCAGCGGGCCGAGAACGAAGCTGCGCTCGCGGAAGCGGCGATGCGGTATCGTCAGCGCGCGATCGGCCCAGGCGCCTTCGGACCAGAGGATGATGTCGATGTCGATCGGGCGGTCGCCCCAGCGCCGGCCCGGCCGACGGCCGAGGCACGACTCGATTCGCTTGATTGCCCTAAGCAAGGGTCGGGGAGCAAGGCTGGTCGCGACGATCGCCGCGGCGTTGACATAATTGCGCGCGGCCGGCCCGAGCGGTCGGGTTTCAATCAACCGGCTCAGCGCGAGGACTTCGCATCCGCTCTCAGCAAGCGCCGCAATCGCTTTTGAAACACGGGCTTTCGGCCTGCCGGAATTGGATCCGAGGCTTAGCGCATAGTGCATGACCGCCATGGCGTCCGCCTACCGCGCCGCGAGGCTTCGCGCCAATCCCCGGACGTGTCGTGTGCGTAACAAAAAGGACTAGCCTGTGGATAAATCTGTGATACAAATCCCTGGGCGCGAGGGGGTCGCCGAGGGTGGAAGCGAATCACAAATTTTATGCGCGCCGCGCTGCCGCAGAGGCGCAGGCCGCGTTGCGATCGGTGACCGATGAGGGCCGCGCGATCCATCAGGATCTTGCTCAACGATTTTCGCGTCTCTCGGAGGAATATTCGCGCGAGGACGACGAGTTCCTGCTGTTCCAATAGGCGCGCCGCGCCGCATCGCTTGTCCGACCGAGCCTCGCCCACCTATCGGCGCGCGATGAGCCTTACTCCCGATCCGTCCGAACCTCCGCGCGATTGCCCGCGCTGCCCACGGCTGGCTGCGTTGCGCGAAGATTTGCGCGCCACATACCCCGACTGGTTCAACGCGCCTGTGCCGAGCTTCGGCGATCCCGAGGCGTGGCTCGCGATCGTCGGCCTCGCGCCCGGCATGCACGGCGCGAACCGCACGGGGCGGCCGTTCACCGGCGATCACGCGGGCTGGCTGCTCTATGCGACGCTCAGCAGGTTCGGGCTCGCCGAGGGAGTCTACGCCGAGCGCCCCGATGACGGGCTGCGCCTCAGGGGCGCGATCATCATCAACTCCGTGCGCTGCCTGCCGCCGCAAAACAAGCCGACTCCCGCCGAGATCGCGACCTGCCGCAGCTTCCTCATCCCCGCGCTCGCGGCGCTGCCCAGGCTCACCACGATCATCGCGCTCGGCGCGATCGCGCATGGCTCCGCATTGCGCGCTTACGGGCTCATTCCCGGCCGCCACAAGTTCGCGCACGAGGCCGAGCACCGCATCCCCGGCGGCCCGCTCCTGATCGACAGCTATCACTGCTCGCGCTACAATCAGAACACCGGGCGGCTCACCAACGCAATGTTCGAATCGGTGTTCGCGCGGGCGATCGCGCGGCACGGCAGTGTAATCGACCCTTCACACGAAATGCGCTAAGCCCGCCCGCGATGGACGAATACAACCCCGAGCACATCACCGCCGATTTCGCGCGCGAGAGCGAGCCCGCGCCGGGATCGGAGAACCGCTATTTCAATCGCGAGCTTTCATGGCTCGCGTTCAACGAGCGCGTGCTCGAGGAGGCGCGCAACCCCGCGCATCCGCTTCTCGAGCGGCTTCGCTTCCTGTCGATCTCGGGCAACAACCTCGACGAATTCTTCATGGTGCGCGTCGCGGGGCTCAAGGGGCAGCAGCTCCAGGGCGTCGAGATGCGCTCGGCCGATGGGCTGACCCCGAGCCAGCAGCTCACCGCGATCGGCGAGCGCGTCAATTCGCTGATGGAGGAGCAGCAGCGCGCCTGGACCGAGCTTTGCGCCCAGCTCGGCCGCGCCGAGATTCACGTGTTGACCAACCGCGACATCGACGGCGAGATCGACGCGTGGCTGCGCGCGCATTTCCGCGAGCATATCTTTCCGGTGCTGACCCCGCAGGCGCTCGACCCCGCGCATCCCTTCCCCTTCATTCCGAACAAGGGGTTCAGCCTGATCTTCGACCTCAAGCGGCTCGACGACGACGAGCCGATCCGCGAACTGCTGATGCTGCCGACGACGCTACCGCGCTTCGTCCGCATTCCGGGGGCGATCGCGCGCTATATCGCGATCGAGACGATCATCCGGCGCTTCACCGACCTGCTCTTCCCCGGATACGAGGTGATGGGGCAGGGCGCCTTCCGCATCATCCGCGACAGCGACATCGAGGTCGAGGAGGAGGCCGAGGACCTCGTCCGCTACTTCCGCAGCGCGATCAAGCGGCGGCGGCGGGGCCGGGTGATTCGCCTCAAGCTCGAGGCCGACATTCCCGACGAGCTCGAGAATCTGATCCGCCGCGAGATGGGTGCCGACGACGCGATCGTCGCCGAGAGCAGCGGCTTTCTCGGCGTCGCCGATCTCGAGGCGCTGGTCGAGGAGGACCGGCCCGACCTCAAATTCCCGCCGTTCAGCCCGCGCTTTCCCGAGCGCATCCGCGAGCATGGCGGCGACTGTTTCGCGGCCATTCGGGCCAAGGACATCGTCGTCCACCACCCCTACGAGAGCTTCGACGTCGTCATCGCGCTGCTCAAGCAGGCGGCCGAGGATCCCGATGTCGTCGCGATCAAGCAGACGCTCTATCGCGCGGGCAAGCAGTCGGCGATCATCCGCGCGCTGATCGACGCCGCCGAGGCGGGCAAGTCGGTCACCGCGATCGTCGAATTGAAGGCGCGCTTCGACGAAGAGCAGAACCTGCTCTGGGCCAACGCGCTCGAGCGCGCGGGCGTCCAGGTGGTCTACGGCTTCATCGAGTGGAAGACCCACGCCAAGGTGACGATGGTCGTGCGGCGCGAGGGCGCGGGATTCCGCACCTACTGCCACTTCGGCACGGGCAACTATCACCCCGTCACCGCGCGCATCTATACCGATATCAGCTTCTTCACCGCCGATCCGCGCGCGGGCCGCGACGCGGCGCAGCTGTTCAACTACATCACCGGCTACGTCCAGCCGCAGAACATGGAGCTGGTCAGCATGTCGCCGCGCTCAATGCGCAACGATCTGATCGCGCTGATCGAGGCTGAGATCGCCAATGTCGCCAAGGGCAAGCAGGCGGGAATCTGGGCCAAGATGAATTCGGTGGTCGACCCCAAGCTGATTGACAAGCTCTACGAGGCGAGCGAGGCGGGCGTCCCGATCGAGCTCGTCGTGCGCGGCATCTGCTGTCTCAAGCCCGGCGTGCCCGGGCTTTCGTCGAACATCCGCGTCAAATCGGTGGTCGGTCGCTTCCTCGAGCACAGCCGCATCGCGTGCTTCGGCAACGGCGCGGCCTTGCCCAATCCCAAGGCGCGCGTGCTGATCAGTTCGGCCGACTGGATGCCGCGCAACTTCGACCGCCGCGTCGAATATATGCTGCCGATCGAGAACCCGACGGTCCACGCGCAGATCCTCGAGCAGGTGATGGTCGCCAACATTATCGACAACGAGCAGAGCTGGCGGCTCAATCCCGACGGCGGCTACACGCGGATCGAGCCTGACGGGCCGCCGTTCAATCTCCACCGCTATTTCATGACCAATCCCTCGCTCTCGGGCCGCGGCGCGGCGCTCAGCGACGAGGATCAGGTGCCCAAGCTCAGCGTTAAGCGGCGGTAGCGCGAAATTCGCGCGTTAACCCCGTTTCGCAATCGCTTGGCAGGCAAGGTCGGCGCATAAGCTGTCCACACGGGCCGAGTCGGGTCGCCGATCCGCCGACGCCCGCCAGCGGTCCGCCTTCCCCGGAAGGCGCGCCGTTTCGAGTGGGCGGCCGCGCGAGGGCGGGGCCGCCCGCTTCCGTTTCAGGCCTGCGGCCGCTGCTCGATCATGGCGAGCGGCATCGCGCCTTCGCCGAGCACGGCGGCATGAAAATCGCGGATGTCGAAGCCCGCTCCGGCGCGCTCGCGCGCGGTATCGCGCATTGCGAGCAGGCGGAGCTGGCCGAGCTTGTAGCCGAGGGCCTGGCCCGGCCACGCCATGTAGCGCTCGATCTCGGCGACGACGCTGCTCTCGGGATTGCCCGAGGCCGAGCGCATGAAGGCGATCGCCTGCTCGCGCGTCCAGCGCTTGTGGTGGAGCCCCGTGTCGACGACTAGGCGAATCGCGCGGAACAGCTCGTCCTGGAGCCGCCCCAAATCGCCGTAGGGATCGTCGGCATAGGCGCCGAGCTCGGCCATTAGCCGCTCCGAATAGAGCGCCCAGCCTTCCTGATAGGCATTGAAGCTGGCGATGCGGATGAGCAGCGGCGCCTCGCCGAGCCCGCTCGCGATCGCGCTCTGGGTGTGGTGGCCGGGAACGCCCTCGTGATAGCTCAAAGTCGGCAGCGTGAAGCGCGCGACGGCGGCCATGTCGCGCAGGTTGATCCAGTAGGTTCCGGGGCGCGTCCCGTCGAGCGAGGGCGAATCGTAAAAGCCGCCCGGCGCGCTGTCCTGTGTCGGGACGGGGACGCGGCGCACCTGCATCGCCTGGGGCGGGATCATCGCGGTGGGGAGGAACTCCTCGTAGCGACCCTCTGCCCCGCGGACGAGCGAGCGGACATATTCGAGCAACTCTTGGCGTCCCGCGTCGCTGTCGGGAAAGAGCTGCGCGGGGTCGCCCGACAGCGCAAGCATGCGCTCGGCAACGCTGCCGCGCATGAGTTCCTGGCCCGCGAGCAGCGTCCCCATCTCGGCGGTGATCCGCTCGATCTCGTCGAGTCCGCGCTGGTGGATTTCGTCGGGGGTGAGCGTGCTGTCGCCGAGCGCGAGGACATTGGCGGCGTAAACCTCCTCGCCGCGCGGCTGCGCCCAGACGCCTGATTCGGTGCGGCCGCGCGGGACCATATCCGCGATTGCCGCCCGTAGCCGAGCATAGGCGGGGCGGGCGATGCCGTCGATCGCCGCGATCGCGCGCGCCTCGAAGCGCTCACGCGCGTCGCTGTCGATCACCGCCGCCGCCATGCCGGCGTGGAGCGCGACGATCAGCGGATGCTCGCGCACGGGGCCCGCGATGAAGGCGTCGAGCACGGGAAGCGTCTTCTCGAGCAGCGCGCGCGGAGGAATGCATCCCGCCGCCTCGTCGGCGCGGACCTTGTCGATCACGCCGTCGAAGCCCGCGCCGAAGCCCTCGAGCTTCGCGATCCACGCGTCGATCGCGGCGGGGGTGCGCAGCGATTGCTGGCCCGCCATCGTCGCGGGCGTGTCGATGTGCGGGCCGCTGATCTGGCTGACCAGATAGGGCGCGTGGTTGACGAAGCCGAACGGGTTGATCGTGCCGTACGCTACACCCGCCGATCGCAGCGCGTTGCGCAGGGTCGCGCGAACGACGTCGACCTGGAGCGCCTCGCGGCTCCTCGGCGCGCAGCCGAGGCCCGCGATTGCCGCCCGTAGCCGAGCATAGGCGGGGCGGGCGATGCCGTCGATCGCCGCG
>JACMKH010000218.1 GCA_014380205.1 Sphingomonadaceae bacterium | reverse complement strand
TCGCGGCGGGCGCGGCGGCGTGCGTCGCGGCGATCGTCGGCGCGGCGTTCGGTGCGGTCGGCGACCCCGAGAATTTCGACCGCGTGGTCGATCCCGTGCTGTTCGTCTCGGGCCTCGCAGTGTTCGCCTTCGCGATGCGCTGGGACATGGCCGATCCGCGCCGCGAGACGCGCCGCGCCGATGTCGCCTTCTGGCTCCACCTGCTCGCCGCGCCGCTGATCGTCCATCCGATCTTCTCTGCGATCGGCGTCACCGAAGGCGCGATCACCGTCGGCGGGGCGGTGCTCGTGATCGCGCTGTACATCGCGATGGCGGGAATCGCGCTCGCGATCGACCGGCGCGCGCTGATGGTGTCGAGCCTCGTCTATGTGCTGTTCGCGTTGAACGGCCTGTTTGACCGGTTCGGCGCGGTTGAGACCAACGTCGCGCTTGCCGCGCTGGTGATCGGCTCGGCGCTGCTCCTGCTCTCGGCCTTCTGGCACAATGCGCGCGCGATGATCGTCCGCCCGCTTCCAGAGGGGCTGAGAATTAGATTGCCCGTGCTCGACCGACCGGCGGCGGCCTAACAGACTCCCCTCCCGCTTGCGGGAGGGGCTTTACTCCACGATCCGCATCAATTTCCGTTCGACCGGCGCGAGCACGGGCCCCAGCTCGTGCCCGCGCTTGAGCACCATCCCCGCCTCGCCGATCAGCGCCCACATCCCTTGACGCGCGCGTAGCGCGGGGCGCTTCTCGATCCGGAATTGGGGGTGTTCGGCGGCGCGGCGGAACGCCGAGAACACCGCGACGTCGCGCTCGAAGTTCATCGCATAATCGCGCCACAGCCCGGCGGCGACCATCCGCCCGTAAAGATCGAGGATGCGCCGGAGCTCGAGGCGCTCGAAACCCGTCTGGCGAAAATGCGCGGGGCGGCGGGGAAACTCGGCAACGCTCCCCATCAGGCGCAATCGCTCTCCCGTTCGACAGCGTCATGCCGCGCGTTTGCGTCGCGCTCGGCAATCAGCGCGTCCAGCTGCCTTCGCAGACGCTCGATCTCACCGCGCATCGCCTCGAGCCTCTGCGACGCCGGATCGCAGGCTTCGCCGCATGGCGTGCCATAGGGAACGAAGCCGTCGGACATCTTCTCGACGTCCATCAGCGTCGCGCGCGCGGGAATCCCGGTCATCACCGCGCCGGGCGCGACATCGCGCGTCACCACCGCGTTGGCCCCGATCCGCGCGCCCTTGCCGACGGTGATCGGTCCGAGCACCTGCGCGCCCGACCCGATAATGACATCGTCCTCGATCGTCGGGTGGCGCTTGCCCGCGACTCCATCGGTCGGATTGGTCCCGCCCAGCGTCACGCACTGGTAGATGGTGACATTATCGCCGATCTCGGCGGTCTCGCCGATTACGCTGAAGCCGTGATCGATGAACAGGTGCCTGCCGATCTTCGCGCCGGGATGGATGTCGATCGCGGTGCGCCGACGCGCATGATGGTTGACCCAGCGCGCGAGCAGGAACCAGCGGCCGCGATACAGCCGATGCGCGAGCTTATGCCAGCCATAGGCGCGCACGCCCGGATAGCTCAGCACTTCCCAGCGCGAGCGCGGCGCGGGATCGCGCGCGATGATCGAATCGAGGTAGGCGATCAGGCTCTTGAACACCGGCCATCCCCCCTTGAGGTTGCCTTTCGCAACGCATGTAGCGAGTGGCCGCGCGGATTCCAATGCGTTGCGCCGCAGCCCCGGAGCGGCGATTGGGATTGCGGGAAATGCGCCAAGCCCGCTAAGGCGGATGCTTCGCTTGGCGACAGGGGCAAAGGCCGCCGATGTTCGACGCCTTGGGGGTGGACCCTGCCGCGGCCCAGACCATGCTCTGGGACATACTCCCCTTCGTCGCGGTCGGATTCGCCGCGCAGATGGTCGATGGCGCGCTCGGCATGGCGTTCGGGGTGATCGCCAACACCATGCTGCTCGCGCTCGGCGTGCCGCCCGCGGTGGCGTCGGGCCAGGTCCATGTCATCAAGGTGTTCACCGGCGGCATGTCGGGCGCAAGCCACGCGCTGCACAAGAATGTCGACTGGAAGCTGTTCACGCGGCTAACGATATCTGGCGTGATCGGCGGCGTGCTCGGCGCCTATGTGCTGACCCAGATCGACGCCGAGGTCGCCAAGCCGTTCGTGCTCGGCTATCTCACGCTGATCGGGCTATTCCTGCTGTGGCGCGCCTGGGACCATGTCCATATCGAGCGCCATGCGACGATCATCGAGCCGCTGGGCGTGGTCGGCGGCTTTCTCGACGCGGGCGGCGGCGGCGGCTGGGGGCCGGTGGTGACGAGCAACCTGCTCATCCAGGGGCATAACCCGCGGATGACCGTGGGAACGGTCAACACCTCCGAATTCATCATCGCGATCGCGATCTCGATCACCTTCCTGGTCTCGCTCGGCTGGGAGGATTTCAGCGCGGCGGTGATCGGGCTGCTCGTCGGCGGCGTGCTCGCGGCGCCGCTCGGCGCGTGGCTGACCAAGCGCATCCCCGCGCGCCCGTTGATGCTGCTCGTCGGCGTGGTGCTGACCGTGACCAGCCTGTTCGGCATCGCCAAGGCACTGGCTTTGATTTGAGCGACGCGATCCATTAAAGCCGGGAGTTTGATCGAACGAGGCTTTCAATGGCCGTCTATCCGCCGACGCTCAAGCAGCTCCAGTATCTCGTCGCGCTGCGCGACCATGGCCATTTCGGCAAGGCCGCGCAGGCGAGCTACGTCACCCAGTCGACGCTGTCGGCGGGGCTGCGCGAGCTCGAATCGCTGCTCGGGGTTACGCTGGTCGAGCGCACGCGCCGCGTCGTTCGCTTCACCGCGCTTGGTGTCGCTGTCGCCGACAAGGCGCGGCGCGTGCTGCGCGAGGCCGACGAGCTCGCCGAGATGGCGCGCGCGGCCGGAAAGCCGCTGTCGGGCGAGCTGCGGATGGGCGTGATCCCCACGATTGCGCCCTTCCTGCTTCCGCGCATCCTGCCGCGGCTGCGCGCGCAATGGCCGGATTTGCGGCTTTTCCTGCGCGAGGAGACCAGCCCGGCCGCGTGCGAATCGCTCCAGCGCGGAAAGATCGACTGCCTGCTGCTCGCGCTCCCCTATCGCTGCGGCGAGGTCGACAAGGCGGAGCTTTTCGACGACCCTCTCTACGTCGCCTTCCCCCCCGGCGAGCCCGTCGACCCGCCCGAGCGCGTCGCGCCCGAGGTGATCGACGAGCGCCGCCTGCTGCTGCTCGAGGACGGCCATTGCCTGAAGGACCACGCGCTCGCCGCGTGCAATCGGCCCGAGCTGCGCGCCGAGGCCGCGATGATGGGCACATCGCTTCACACGCTCGTTCAGATGGTCGACAACGGGCTCGGGCTGACGATGCTCCCCGAAATGGCGATCACCGCCGGGATCCTCGAGCACACGGGCATCGTCGCGCGCCCGCTCGACGCCGAGCATCCAGCACGCACCATCGCGTTGGTCTGGCGGCGTAACAGCCCGCGCGAAAAGGATTTTATGCTGCTCGCAGAGGCACTCGGCGAGGCGGCGTGACCGTCCAGCCGGCCGAAATGCGCGCGCGATGCAACGCAATCGGCGTTCGGCGGTTAATCTTCAGGCATCGCTCGCGATTGCAAACCTGTTTTTGCGGAGACCGAATCCATGACCCTCCATCGCCTCGTCACCCGTTTGAGCCTCACAGCCGCCGCGGCGGCATTGATCGGCGGATCGCCCGCGCTCGCGCAACCGACGCAGTCGGCTCCGCCTGCGGCGAGCGCGCCGGCGCCG
>JACMKH010000217.1 GCA_014380205.1 Sphingomonadaceae bacterium | reverse complement strand
GGCCTCGTCGAGCGCGCGCGCCTCGTCGGCGCGGCTGCGCGGCTGCGCGAGCGCGAAGGGGGCGAGCACGACCGAGAAGAGCAGCGCGATGGCGAGCAGGCGGGCGATCACGCGCTCATCCTTCGCGATGGTAGGGGTGGTTGGCAAGGATGCTCGCGGCGCGCCACAGCTGTTCGGCGAGCATCGCGCGCGCGAGCAGGTGCGGCCAGGTCGCGCGGCCGAACGAGAGGATGAGGTCGGCGCCTGCACGTTCCTCTTGCGCCAGGCCGTCCGCTCCACCGATCAGGAAGCGCAGCTCGCGTACGCCATCGTCGCGCCACGCGCCGATCCTCTCGGCGAGCGCGGCGGAGCGGAGATCCTCGCCGGTCTCGTCGAGCGCGATAGTGAGCGCGCCCGGATCGGCGGGCGGCATGGCTCCGCCGCGGTCGGGCAGCTCGATGATCCTGACCGGCCAGCTCAGCCGCTTGACGTAGCGCTCGAACAACTCGGCCTCGGGCCCGCGCCCGATCCTGCCGCGCGCGATGATGTGCACGCGCACCGGCGCTCAGCCGCTCGCGACCGCCCCCGCCGGCTCCGCGTCGCCGAACGCCCACAACCGCGCGAGATTGTAGAAGCTTCTGACCTCGGGGCGGAATAGATGGATGATCACATCGCCCGCGTCGAGCAACACCCAGTCGGCCTGAGGCAGCCCCTCGATCCGCACCGGCAGGCTTAGCGTCTCCTTGATCTTCTCGGTGAGCTTTTGCGCGATCGCGGCGACGTGGCGCGTCGAGCGGCCGCTCGCGACGACCATATGGTCGCCGATCGAGGACTTGCCGGCGAGCGGGATGGTGACGATCTCCTGCGCCTGCTCGTCGTCGAGCGCGGCGAGGACGAGGCTGTGCAGCGCCTCCGACCGATCGGGATCGGCGGGCTTGGGCGGTTTGACGGGGGATGCGGGCAACGCGGCTCCTACGGGATGCGCCGGCGCATGACCATGTCATGCGCGGCTGTGCGGCCATATGTGGCGGGCCAGTCGGGATGGGCGCGGCGATAGAGCGTCGCCGAGCGGGGATCGGGGCGGAAGCGCAACAGCACGAGCGCCGGCGGTCTCCAATCCGTCCAGTTACGCATGTCCGCCGCGGGCCGGACGAAGCGCCGCAGCCATGCCATGGCCGGGGCGGCCCTGGCCGCGCGATCATAACCAGGGCGCGCGATCACGGCAATGGGCAGGCTGTGGGCTATCCGCCGCCAGTCCTTCCAGCGATGGAAATCGGCGAGGCTGTCCGCGCCCATCAGCCACATGAAGCGGCGGCGCGGATAGCGGCGGCGAAGTTCGGCGAGCGTGTCGACCGTGTAGCGCGTGCCGAGCGCGGCTTCGATCGCGGTGGCGCGGATCGGCGCCCGGCGCGCCATCGCGCCCGCCGAGGCGAGGCGGGCGGCGAGCGGCGCCATGTCGGTCGCGCCTTGCTTGAGCGGATTGCCCGGCGAGACCAGCCACCAGACCTCGCCGAGCCCGAGCGCTTCGGCCGCGAACAGGCTGATCGCGCGATGCCCGCGATGCGCCGGGTTGAACGACCCGCCGAGGAGGCCGGTGCGGGTCAAGTGGCGCGCCGCCAGTTCTGGCGCTCATGGTGAATCCTGACGATCCTGAGTTCCGACCGTGAGACCCGATAGAGCATGAGATATGGCGTCTTGCCGAGCCTCCATCGCCTCAGATCGCGCGATCCCACTGGGCTGCCCGCCCCGGGCGTCTCGAGCAGAAAGAGGATCGCGTGGCGCGTGGCCGCCATCACCTCCGCCACATAGTCGGGCCGCTCATCAAGCCAATATCGCTCGATCGACTCAAGGTCGGTCTGCGCCCGCTTGGCCCAGACGAGGCGCCTCACGCAGCCTTGGCTCGCTTGGCTTCGGCCAAAGCGTTCGCGTTGGCGATCCTTTCGTCAAGCCAGCCCTCGATTTCCTCGCGCGTCAAGCATCGGCCCTCGTCGATGTCACGCTCGCCTTCCTCGACAAAATCGAGGAACGCCGCCTGTTCCTCCGCATATTCGCGGATCGCCTCGGCCACGATCGAGGCGCGCGAGCGGCCCATCCGCTTCGCGAGCCCATCGAGCGCTTCGACGATCTGAGGGGTGACGCGGGCTGTTACCACCACAGACTTGCTCATGCGCGTCCCGTATCATTTGTATACAAGCGATTCAAGGACGCATCTGACCCTCTCCGCGGACCACCCACTTGTACGTCGTGAGCCCTTCGAGAGCCACCGGCCCGCGCGCGTGGAGCCGCCCCGTGGCGATGCCGATCTCGGCGCCGAGGCCGAACTCGCCGCCGTCGGCGAATTGGGTCGAGGCGTTGTGGATGACGATCGCGCTGTCGACCTCGGCGAGGAAGCGCGCGGCGGCGGCGGCGTCCGCAGTGAGGATCGCGTCGGTGTGACGAGAGCCGTGGCGGTCGATGTGCGCGAGCGCGGCCTCGATATTCTCGACCATCGCGATCGAGACGACCGGCGCGAGATATTCGGTATTCCAGTCGTCGGCCGACGCGGGGATGACGCGCGGATCGAGCGCGATTATCGCAGCATCGCCCCTAACCTCGCATCCGGCGTCGAGCAGAGCGCGCACCATCGCGACGGGATCGGGAAAGCCGCGGTCGATCAGCACCGTCTCGGTCGCGCCGCAGACGCCCGGGCGGCGCAGCTTGGCATTGACCACGATGGAGAGCGCGCTGGCCGGCTCGGCGGCCGCGTGTACATATGTCGTGTTCATTCCGTCGAGGTGCGCGAGCACGGGGACGCGCGCTTCGCGCTGGACGCGCGCGACGAGCCCCTTGCCGCCGCGCGGGACGATCACGTCGATCAGCCCCTCTGCGGCGAGCATCGCGCCCACGGCGGCGCGGTCGGCGGTGGGAACGAGCTGGATCGCATCCTCGGGTAGCCCGGCTTCGACGACGCCCCAGACGAGCGCCGCGTGGATCGCGCGGCTGCTCTCGATCGCCTCGGAGCCGCAGCGCAGGATCGCGGCGTTGCCCGCCATCAGGCAGAGCGCGCCCGCGTCGGCGGTGACGTTGGGGCGGCTTTCGTAGATGATCCCGATCACGCCGAGCGGGACGCGGACGCGCGACAGGCGGAGGCCGTTGGGGCGGACGCGCTCATCGATCACCGCGCCGACCGGATCGGGCAGCTGCGCGACGGCTTCCAAGGCCGATGCAACGCTTGCGATACGCACTTCGTCGAGCCGCAGCCGGTCGAGCATCGCCGTGCTGAGACCCGCTTCAGTGGCCGCGAGGTCGATCGCGTTCGCCGCCAGGATCGCCGCCTGCCCGTCGCGGCCGTGCTGAGACCCGCTTCAGTGGCCGCGAGGTCGATCGCGTTCGCCGCCAGGATCGCCGCCT
>JACMKH010000216.1 GCA_014380205.1 Sphingomonadaceae bacterium | reverse complement strand
CTCGGGCGCGGGCTCGACGGGCGAGGCTTCGGTGGTCGGTGTCGGGACGGGATCAGCGGTCTGCTCGGTGTCCTGCGCGAGCGAGGCGCTGGCGAGCGGGACGGCGGCGAGCGCGATGGCGGACGTCATGAGGAAGGTGCGGGCTTTCATGGGGGCGGTTCCTCTCCTGAGCGTGTCTTGGGATTGGCGCGTGGCTTAACGCTTGAGCGCGTTCAAGGGAACCAAACTTCTCCCGTCATTCCCGCTTTCGCGGGAATGACGGGGAAAGTGTCAATCACCCTCGCTCCCCAGAAATTCCGCGATCGCCTCGCCGAACTCGGGCTTGACGATGCAGCTCATATGCCCGCCGGGGACGGTGCGGCGCGTGGCGTCGGGGATCAGCGCGGCGAGATCCTCGTGGCTGCCGTTGTCGTCGTCCTCCTCGCCGGCGAGGATCAGGGTCGGCGCATCGATCGCGCGGATTTCGGCCTCGGCGGTGTTGGTGAAGGTCTCGAGGATCAGCAGCAGCGCTTGCGCGTCGCCCCCGGTGGTCTTGAGGAAGGCCTCAGCCATATATTCGTTCGAGTTGCGCGGATGCCTGCCGAGGTGGGTCAGCACATGGCGGAAATGATCGGCGCGGCCGGCGAGATCGGTGAGCCCCGAAAGCCCCATGCCCGCGACGACGAGCTTGCCCGGCCGCACCCCCTTGGCGTGCATGCGGACCGCCGTCCGCGCGCCGAGCGAATAGCCGCCGAGGTCGAAATCGGTCAGCCCGAGATGGTCGATCAGCGCCTGCCCGTCCTCGGCGAGGATGTCGGACGGGTAGGCGGCGGGATCATGCGGGGCGGCGCTGTCGCCGTGCGCGCGCAGATCGGGCATGATCACGCGAAAGCCCCGCGCGGCGACCTTCTGCGCATGCCCCCAGCGCAGCCAGTTGGTCCAGGCGTTCGAGAAGAAGCCGTGGATGAGGATCACGGGGCGGCCCTCGCCGATCTCGCGGAAGGCGAGCCGCTGGCCGTCGGCGCTCTCGAAGAAGCGCGGGGGGAAGTCGGCGGGGGTGGCGGGCATGGGCAGCTCTCGAATTTCAAGGTCCAGGGGTGCGCCGCCTACTCCGGCACCCTCCCCGTTGTCTTAATCCACCTCTCCTGTAACGCCTCATACTCGTCGCACCGCATTCGCGGGAGCGCGCCCGTGTCGAGCCACGCCTCGTGCATGCTCTCCGCGCCGAAATGGTGGGCGGGCTTGAAGCGCGAGGGGTCGTCGAACGAGCCGACGGTCAGGTCCATGTTGTCGCTGTCGGGGAAGGCGAAGCCGAGCGGGGTGCCGCAGCGCGCGCAGAAGGGGCGCGCGGCGATCGGCGAGCTTTGATACCAGTCAGGCGGCGGGCCAAGCCATTCGACGTCGGCCTTGGGCAGGTTCTTGAACGCGATCGAGACGCCGCCCGTCGCGCGCTGGCACATGCGGCAGTGGCAGAGATAGGCCTCGTCGTCGGCGATCCGCGCGCTGTAGCGCACCCGCCCGCACTGGCAGCCGCCCTCCATCGTGTCGGGCATCGGGGTCTCCTCTCGGAGCAAGCAATCGCACCGGAGAAATCGATTGGCAATAACGGAGGCGCGGGTCCGGGCTCCGCGAATCCCGCCCCATCGCGGCGCCGTCTTCCCCTCGATTATGCGTCGTCGGCGTCCGCCAGGTCGGGCGATTTTTCGTTCGCGTCGGGCTTCAATGGCGAGAGGATGAGCAGGGTCGCCACGGTCACCACGCACAGCACCAAGGCCACGTCATAGCTGCCCAGGCCCGCCGCCACCCCGATCGCGCCCGTCACCCAGAGGCTCGCGGCCGTGGCGGTGCCTTTGACGGTGTTCTTAAGCTTGAGGATCGCGCCGCCGCCGATGAACCCCATTCCGGCGATGATCCCCTCCATGACCCGGGCCATCGCCTGCGCATCGATCCCCTCCATCGATTGCGCCGCCTGGACGAAGCCGCAGCTCGCGAGCGCGACCAGCGGGAAGGTGCGCAGTCCCGCGCTGCGCTCCTCCTTCTCCCGGTTCCAGCCGATCGGCAGCGCGAGCAGATAGGCGGCCGCGAGGGGGAAGAGATTGGGAAGGATGTCGAACGAGCTCGACGACAGGATTTGATCGAACATTCCTGCGTCCTTGCCCGAACCGCCCTCCGATGGCGCTGACATGGATCATGATCAGGGCGTTCCACCCTCCCAGCGAAGTGCGGTCAGCCCGATCGCGATTGCCCTGCCCCGGCGCGCGGCTTATCCTTGCGTGAGAAGGGGAAGAGCTTGGCCGATCTATCCGAGCAGGAGCTGCGCGCGGCGGGGGCGGCGGTGATCGAGCCGGCGCCCAAGCGGCGGAGGCGGTCGTGGAAGGCGGTGGCGGCGATGCTGCTCGTGCCGCTGGTCCTGCTCGGGGTGGGAGGGTATTTCTGGATCACTTCGGGGCGCTACGTCTCGACCGACAACGCCTATGTCCAGCAGGACATGGTCTCGATAAGCCCCGACATCGCCGGGAGGATCGTCGCGGTGCGCGTACGTGAGAACCAGCGCGTCGAGGCGGGCGACATCTTGTTCACGATCGATCCCGATCCCTATCGTATCGCCGTGCGGCAGGCCGACGCCGAGATCGCCGAGGCCGAGCTCGAGCTGAGCCGCGCGCGGACGACCTACACCACGAGCGGGGTCGATATCACCGCGGCGCAGGAGGATATCGCCTTCGCCGAGAGCATCCTCAACCGCGAGCAGGCGCTGATGGATCGCGGCTTCAACACGCGCGCGCGGATGGACGCCGCGCGCCATTCTGTCGCTGATGCGCGCGAGCGGCTGCGCACCGCGCTCGCCGATCAGGAGAATGCGCGCGCCGCGACGGGACTGGGCCCGCGCCAGGCCTATCCCGCGAT
>JACMKH010000215.1 GCA_014380205.1 Sphingomonadaceae bacterium | reverse complement strand
TCCTTGGTCGCCGAGCGCACATCGGTCGCGCTGACCTGCGCGCCGAGCCGCCGCGCGGACGCGATCCTCGGTGTGCAGGGTCCCGATCCGGCGAGCATCGGCGGCGCGAAGCCGGGGGCATGGCTGATCGCCGCGCTCAACCCGCTCGGCGAGCGCGCGCGCGTCGACGCTTACGCCGGCGCCGGGCTGGAAGCCCTGGCGATGGAGCTCATGCCGCGCATCACGCGCGCGCAATCGATGGACATCCTCTCGTCGCAGTCGAACCTCGCGGGCTACAAGGCGGTACTCGACGCGGCCGCCGAATATGGCCGCGCCTTCCCGATGATGATGACCGCGGCGGGGACCGTATCGGCGGCGCGCGTGTTCGTTATGGGGGTCGGCGTTGCAGGGCTCCAGGCGATCGCGACCGCGCGGCGGCTCGGCGCGCAGGTCAGCGCGACCGATGTGCGCTCGGCGACCAAGGAGCAGATCGAGAGTTTGGGCGCCAAGGCGGTGTTCGTCGAGAATGTCGCCGGGATCGAGGGCGAGGGCGCGGGCGGCTACGCGACCGAGATGAGCGAGGAATATAAGGCCGCGCAGGCCGAGCTGGTCTCCGCCCACCTCGCCAAGCAAGATATCGTCATCACCACCGCGCTCATCCCCGGCAAGCCCGCGCCGCGCCTGATCTCGGACGCGCAGGTCGCGAGCATGAAGCCGGGCAGCGTGATCGTCGATTTGGCGGTCGAGCAGGGGGGGAATGTCGAGGGGGCCGTCGCGGGGGAGGTGGTCGAGAGCCATGGCGTGCGGATCGTCGGCCACAGGAATGTGCCCAGCCGCCTCGCCGCTGATACGAGCGCGCTGTTTGCGCGCAACCTCCACAATTTCCTGAGCGCCTTCTGGGACGCGGAGGCGAAGCGGCCGGTGTTCCCGGAGGATGACGAGATCGTGCAGGGGGTGCGGCTGACCAAGGATGGGAAAGTCGTGAGCGAGAGGCTGCTCGCATGACCGATTGGAAGAATATTGGCACGGCTCCGCGAGACGGCAGCTACATCCAGGGACGGGATGAAACGGGAAAAATCTTTGCCTGCCGATGGTACAGCCGCGACGAAATTGCCGAGTATAATGGCAGCGACCAACCCGAGGAATGGGACTCTGCTTGGTATGCCGAGGACGATGCGTACGAAGAGCTGTTTCCTAACGAATGGCGACCATTGGAAATCAGGCAATGAACTCTGACCCGATTTCCTCGAGGCGCGCGCCGCGAAATCCTCCCCTGAAAGGGGAGGGGGACCGCCCGGCGAAGCCGGGTGGTGGAGGGGTGTCAAGCTCTCGTGATAGCGCGGCGTCGCGGATGGCGGAGAGGGTAACACCCCTCCGTCGCGCTTCGCGCGCCACCTCCCCTTTCAGGGGAGGATTTTGATGCTGCAGGGATCTCCAGCATTGGTCCAGCGCGCCCGGAAGCTGCGCAAGACGATGTCGCTGCCCGAGGTGCTGCTTTGGCGCGCGCTGCGGCTTAGGCCGGGCGGTCTCAAATTTCGGCGACAGCATCCATCTGTAAAATTTTCGGCCGATTTCTATTGTCATGAGGCGCGGTTGATCCTGGAGGTGGATGGCCTCGGGCATGACTGCGGAGACCAGCCAGCGCGGGATGTGAAGCGCGATACATGGTTCGCCGCTCGGCGAATCAAGGTGATGCGCATTCCAGCGAGGAAGATCCTTCGAGATTTGAATGCCGTCGTGGAGGGTATTGTAGCTGAGGCACAAAGATCCTCCCCCATAGGGGGAGGTGGCAGGCGTCAGCCTGACGGAGGGCTGTCGAGCTCTCGGGTTCGACCGAGGCCGAGTGATACACCGAGAGCTGGACACCCCTCCACCACCGGCCTGACGGCCGGCGGTCCTCCTCCCCTTTCAGGGGAGGATTTCTCGAAGGCGCGTTCAGGATAATCTTATGGACTTCATCTCGATCCTCTCGATTTTCGTGCTCGCCTGCTTCGTCGGCTATTATGTCGTCTGGTCGGTGACGCCCGCGCTGCACACGCCGCTGATGGCGGTGACCAACGCAATCTCCTCGGTGATCATCGTCGGCGGGCTGATCGCGGCGGCGGCGGCGGGGTCGCCGAGCGCCAAGTGGCTGGGGCTGGTCGCGGTCGCGCTGGCGAGCGTCAACATCTTCGGCGGGTTCGCGGTGACCCAGCGTATGCTCGCGATGTACCGCAAGAAGGAGCGCAAGTGAGGTGGGGGCGCGCCGCGGCGATCCTCGCGCTGGCGTTCGCGGCGGGCGCATCGCCCGCGCGCGCCGAGTGCAGCTGCGAGTGCGTCG
>JACMKH010000025.1 GCA_014380205.1 Sphingomonadaceae bacterium | reverse complement strand
CTTCGCGGAAGGGTGGGAGAAAGATCTCGCGAAGCTGCCGCTCGGGAATCCAGGCCGAGGTCGATCTCGCCGCGCTCGAGCAACGGCTCGGCGGGCGGCTCGGCGTCGCGTTGCTCGGCGCTGAAGGCGCGACGCTGTTGTCGCACCGCGCCAACGAGCGCTTCGCGATGTGCTCGACCTTCAAGCTCGCGCTCGCCGCGGCGATACTCGACGTGGAAGAGGAGGGAGGGCTGAGCCCCGATGAGGTGGTGACGTTCGGGCGGGACGACATGGTGCCCTATTCGCCGGTTGTGGAGCCGCTTCTCGCCGAGGGCCGCGTGACCTTGGGACAGCTCACGGAGGCAATCGTTACGATCAGCGACAACACCGCCGCCAACCTCCTGCTCGCGCGCGTCGACGGACCCGAGGGCCTCACCGCCTTCATCCGCGCCAACGGCGATGCGGTCACCCGCCTCGATCGCACTGAGCCCACGCTCAACGAGAATGTGCCCGGCGATCCGCGCGACACCACCTCGCCCGCCGCGATGGCGGCGCTGACGCGGCGGCTGATCGAGGGCGACACGCTGTCCGAAACGAATCGAGGACGATTGTTCGACTGGACGGTGGCGAGCACCACCGGCCTCCAGCGAATCCGCGCCGGCCTCCCTCCCGAATGGCCCGTCGGCGACAAGACGGGAAGCTGCGGCACCGCCTACAACGATATCGCTATCATCCGCGCGCCGGGGCGGGACACCGCGATCCTGACGGTCTACATCGATCGGCCGACCGCCGAGGAGGATGCCGTTTTCGCGGCGATGGCGCAGGTCGGACGGATCGCGGCCCAACGACTCGGCGCCCGTTAATCGCGCGCAAGCTTGTCTTTGACGCGGCGCGCGGCCATATCGCCCCTGGGAGTCGGGCGGACGCGGCTATCGCCAACCCGGTCAGGTCCGGAAGGAAGCAGCCGTAACGAATTCGTCGCGGGTCGTTCCGGCTCCCACCCTCCAAGCCTTCGACAAGTCGGGTGTCACCGCCTAGATTGATGGCGATGTCCGATTCCCCCGAAATGTTCGACGCGCGCGACGACGGCCCCGGCCCCGGCCTCGGGCTTGACGAGCCGCCCCAGCCGACGCCCCCCGATGTCGCGCAGCCCTATCGCGTTCTCGCGCGCAAATATCGGCCGCAGTCGTTCGATGCGCTGATCGGGCAGGACGCGATGGTCCAGACGCTCGCCAACGCGATTAAGCGCGACCGCATCGCGCACGCCTTCCTGCTCACCGGCGTGCGCGGGGTCGGCAAGACATCGACCGCGCGGCTAATCGCCAAGGCGCTCAACTGCATCGGGCCCGACGGCGAGGGCGGGCCGACGATCGCGCCGTGCGGGGTCTGCGAGCCATGCGTCGCGATCGCCGAGGGGCGGCACATCGATGTGATCGAGATGGACGCGGCCTCGCACACGGGGATCGATGATGTCCGCGAGATCATCGAGGCGGTGCGCTACTCGGCCGTTTCCGCCCGCTACAAAGTCTATATCGTCGACGAGGTGCACATGCTCTCGAAGCAGGCGTTCAACGGCCTGCTCAAGACGCTCGAGGAGCCGCCCGCACACGTCAAATTCCTGTTCGCGACGACCGAGGTCAACAAGCTGCCCGTGACCGTGCTGTCGCGCTGCCAGCGCTTCGACTTGCGACGCATCCCCGCCGACAAGCTCGCCGCGCATTTCCGCGCGGTGTGCGAGGCCGAGGGGGTCGAGGCGGAGGACGAGGCGCTCGCGCTGATCGCGCGCGCCGCCGAGGGATCGGCGCGCGACGGGCTCTCGATCCTCGATCAGGCGATCGCGCATGGGCGGGACAGGGTCGAGGCGGGGCAGGTGCGCGAGATGCTCGGACTTTCCGATCGCGGCGCGGTGCGCGCGCTGTTCGGGATGCTGCTCGCGGGCGATCCGCTGCCCGTGCTCGACGCGACACGCGATCAATATGAGCTCGGCGTCGATCCGGCCTCGCTGATCCGCGGGCTGCTCGAGACCGTGCACGGCGTCACGCGCGCCAAGGTCGGCGGGGCGGTCGACCCCGCGCTTTCGGCCGAGGAGCGCGAGACCTTCGCCGACTGGGCGAGCCGGCTCGGCCATGCGACGCTGCACAGGCTGTGGCAGCTGCTGCTCAAGGGGCTCGACGAGGTCGAGCGCGCGGCGATGCCCCAGGAGGCCGCCGAGATGGCGCTGCTCCGCGTCGTCCACGCCTCCTCGCTGCCCGATCCGGGCGAGCTCGCGCGTAGGATCGTGGAGGGCGAGGTCGTCGCGCCAGCCGCCTCGACCGCTGGCAGCGCTGCACCGCCCCCATCGGCTGCGCCCGGCGACTTCGCCGCGCTCGTCCAACAGCTCCACGACCGCGGCGAGCGCGACCTCGCGCACAGGCTCCACGATTTCGTCGGGCTCGTCCGTTACGAGCCGCCGCTGCTCGTGATCCGGCCCAACCGGCCGCAGTCCAATGAGTTCGTCCGCGATGTCGCCGCCGCGCTCAAGCGGCTGACCGGCGAGACGTGGCGCGTCGAGACGAGCGACGGCGAGGCCGCGCCAAGCCTTTACGGGCAGCAGCAGGCGGCGGCGCGCGCCGAGCGCGATAAGGTGCTCGCGGCGCCGGTCGTCGCGGCGGCGCTCGAGGCCTTTCCCGAGGCGGAATTGCTCGACTATGAGCTAGCCGGCAAACGGAGCAGCGAAGCATGAACAATTTCGACGAGATCATGAAAGCCGCGCAGAACGTGCAGGCCGAACTCGCCAAGGCGCAGGCCAATCTCGAAACGATCGAGGTCGAGGGCGTCGCGGGGGGCGGGCTGGTCAAGGTCCGCGCGACGGCGAAAGGCACGATCAACGGCGTCGAGATCGACGATTCGCTGCTCGCCCCTTCCGAAAAGCAGATGCTCGAGGATCTGATCGCCGCC
This sequence comes from Sphingomonadaceae bacterium, assembly GCA_014380205.1. Taxonomy (GTDB): domain Bacteria; phylum Pseudomonadota; class Alphaproteobacteria; order Sphingomonadales; family Sphingomonadaceae; genus Parasphingopyxis. The sequence continues at coordinate 4,239 of JACMKH010000025.1, read as the reverse complement.
GCGCTCAACGACGCGCGCGCCAAGGCCGATGCAGCAAGCCAGCAGGAGATGGGCAAGATCAGCGCGGGGCTGCCGCTCCCGCCGGGGTTCAAGCTCCCCTTCTGACGCGGCCGCGGGCGGGAACAGTCTCTCCCGGCGCTCGTTTAGGGCGGCACGATCATGGGAGATTTATCGTGTCCGAAGAACGCATCACCGAGCGCGACGACGGCGTGACCAGCGAACGCATCGTCGAACGAAGCGAGCCCAATACCACCACGGTCGTCGAGCGGCGCGGCGGTGGGGGCGGCATATTGATCGCGCTCGTGCTGCTCGCCGCGATCCTGATCGGCGGCTATTTCTTCTTGCGTTCGGACGCGCGCGACGCGGTCGAGACCGAGGCGGTTAGCGAGGCCGCGCAGGACGTCGGCGACGCGGCGCAGCAGGCGGGCGACGCGGTCGAGCAGGTCGCCGACGACGCGACGGGCGAGGGCGAGTAGCTCAGCCGCCGCCCAGGCAGTCATCCATCCCGCTGCCCCGGATGATGTTCATCCGGCGGGCGATGCTGCTCCCGTAGCGCGCGGTCCAGCCCGAGGGATTGCGTGCGGGGCGATCCTTGGGATCGGGCAGGATCGCGGCTAGGCGGGCGGCCTCGGTGTCGCTCAACTGCGACGCGTCATGATCGAAATAGCGCATCGCGCCCGCGTTGACGCCATAGGTGCCGATCCCCGTCTCGGCGACGTTGAGATAGACCTCCATGATCCGCGCCTTGGGCCAGGTGAGCTCGATCAGGAAGGTGAACCAGGCTTCGAGCCCTTTTCGCACCCAGCCGCCGCCCTGCCAGAGGAAGACGTTCTTGGCGGTCTGCTGGCTGATCGTCGATCCGCCGCGCTGACGCCGCCCCGCCTGGCGCTCTTCCCAGGCTTGGCGGATCGCCTCGTAATCGAAGCCGCTATGCGAGCAGAAGTTGCCGTCCTCGGAGGCGATCGCGGCGATCGAGATCGATCGGTCCATCGTGCCGATCCCCATCCAGTCGCGCGTTGCGCCGTTGGAATCGAGCAGCATGGTCGCGGTGGTGGGTGGCGGGATCACGCCATAGACGAGCACCCAGGCGACCGAGATCAGCACGAACCACAGCACGGTCTTGAAGCCCAGCACGGCGACGCGGACGGGAAGCGAGCGCCGGCGCGGGGCGTTGGCGGGGCGGCTCGCGGCTTCTTCGAAGGGCGTCACTCGGCGAGAATAGCGGGGGCCGCGCCGCCTGCCTAGCGGTGGGCGGCCTCCAAAGTACACTCAAAGTTCAGCCCTAGAACGTCGCTCGCGCCTATGTTGTTACGGGATCGTAACAAGCCTAGGTAGCGGGCAGAAGCCGCCGGTCACCCGCGAGGCGCATCATCGCCTTTTGGAGCTTCTCGAAGGCGCGGACCTCGATCTGGCGGACGCGCTCGCGCGACACGCCATAGACCTGGCTCAGCTCCTCGAGCGTCTGCGGGTCGTCCGAAAGCTTGCGCTCGGTGAGGATGTGGCGCTCGCGCTCGTTGAGATCCTCCATCGCCTCCATCAGCATCGCGTGGCGGACGTCGGCCTCCTGCGCCTCTGCGACGGTCTGGTCCTGGAGCGGCTCGCTGTCGACGAGCCAGTCCTGCCACTGACCCTCGCCGTCTTCGCGCATCGAGACGTTGAGCGAGGTGTCCCCGCCCATGGCCATGCGGCGGTTCATCGAGACGACCTCGTCGTGGGTAACGCCGAGCTTGGTCGCGATCGTCTCGACGTCCTCGGGCTTGAGGTCGCCGTCCTCGAACGCGTCGAGCTTGCTCTTCATCTTCCTCAGATTGAAGAATAATTTCTTCTGCGCGGCGGTGGTGCCCATTTTGACGAGGCTCCACGAGCGCAGGATATACTCCTGGATGGAGGCGCGGATCCACCACATCGCATAGGTCGCGAGGCGAAAGCCGCGATCGGCCTCGAACTTCTTGACGCCCTGCATCAGGCCGATGTTGCCCTCCGAGATCAGCTCGGAGACGGGCAGGCCATAGCCGCGGTAGCCCATCGCGATCTTCGCGACGAGCCTGAGGTGCGAGGTCACGAGCTGCGAGGCAGCCTCGAGATCGCCATGCTCCTCATAGCGCTTGGCGAGCATATATTCCTGCTCGGGCGCGAGGATGGGAAACTTCTTGATCTCCGACAGATAGCGGTTGAGGCTCTGTTCACCCCCGAGTGCCGGGATCGTTGCGACGGCGTTCGCCATTTAGTGATTTTCTCCCTGAGCGCCGGTTTCCGGCGGACCCTGATGCCCCATGAAACCTGACGAAATCTATACGATCAATGCCCTGAACAGTTCCTGCATGTCCAGTGGCATTTTGCTACTGAAGGTCAAAGCGTGGCTTTTGACCGGGTGAACGAAGCCGAGCCGCGCCGCGTGGAGCGCCTGGCGCTCGAAACCGAGTTCGCCGAGGATCGCCCGGTGCGCGGGGCGCGTCCGCCCGTAGAACGGGTCGCCGAGCAGCGGATGGCCGAGATGCGCCATGTGGACGCGCACTTGGTGGGTGCGGCCGGTTTCGAGCCGGCATTCGACCAGCGCGGCCTCGCGGAGCGGCTCGAGCACGCGGTAATGCGTCACCGCATGCTTGCCGCGCGGCGACTCGACGACCGCCATTTTCTGGCGGTTTTGTGAGGATCGTGCGAGATTGGAGCGCACCGTCCCCTCGATCGCCACGGGCAGGCCCGCCACGATCGCGCAATAGGCGCGCTCGATGCTGTGCGCGGCGAATTGCTTCGCGAGCCCCTCGTGCGCCTTGTCGGTCTTGGCAGCGACGATCAGCCCCGAGGTGCCCTTGTCGATGCGGTGAACGATGCCGGGCCGCGCGACTCCGCCGATTCCCGAGAGATTGCCCCGGCAATGGTGGAGCAGCGCATTGACCAGCGTCCCGTCCAGATTGCCCGCGGCGGGATGGACGACCAGCCCCGCCGGCTTGTCGATGACGATCAGATGGTCGTCCTCGAACACCACGTCGAGCGCGATGTCCTGCGCCTCGGCCGTTGCCGGCTCGGGGGCGGGCAGGGCGATCGCGAAGCGCGCGCCGGTTTCGGCCTTGGTCCTTGCGTCGCGCACGACGTTGCCGCTCGCGTCGTAGACATTACCTAATGAAATCAGTACCTTCAGACGCTCTCTTGAGAGATCAGGTAAAGCGTCGGCGAGCGCGCGATCGAGCCGCCAGCCATTCGCGTCGGCGGAGATTTCGGCGTGCAGTATCGACATCCCCCCGTCCATCGAATAGCGGATATGGGCGTGAAGGTGCGGATTTCAAGCGCGCTGCTCGATGCGATCCGTGCGCATGCGGCCGAGGAGCCCGACTGGGAGGTCTGCGGCTTGCTGCTCGGAGTGCCGGGGCAGATCAGCGGGGCGCGGCGCGCCGCGAACGTCTCGCCAAGCCCCGCCGACAGCTTTGAAATCGATCCCGCCGCGCTCTTCGCCGCGATCCGCGCCGAGCGCGCGGGCGGGCCGAAGCTGCTGGGACACTATCATTCGCATCCGAGTGGGGGTGCCGAACCGTCCGAGCGTGACGTCATGATGGCGCGGGATGTGGGACGGCTTTGGCTGATTTTGGGAAATGGTGAGGAGAGGCTTTGGCTTGTTGCCGAGCCGGGGCGGTTCGAGACGGTCCATGCGCTGATCGAATGAGGAGTTGCGACGGTGGTCTGCCCCCATCCTTGCAACCGCGTCCCGCCACCGCCAATAGAGCGCCGGGGCAAGCCAATCGGATGGGACCGGCAGTTCATGGACGACAGAAGCGTTGAGTTCGCGAGCCTTTTGGCGTCGCGCCTGTGCCATGATCTGCTCAGCCCGGTGGGGGCGCTCAACAATGGCGTCGAGCTGCTCGCCGACGAGCACGATCCTGAGATGCGCGCGCGGTGCCTCGAGCTGCTCGGCGAGAGCGCGAAAGTCGCGGCGAACAAGCTCAAATTCTTCCGGCTCGCGTTCGGCGCGGCGGGGGGGTTCGACGACGAGATCGACTCGCGCGAGGCGCGGACCGCGATCGAGGGGCTGTTCGGCGCGCAGGAGCGGATCAAATTGGGCTGGATGGTCGAGCAGGCGTCGATGCCCAAGGCGGCGATCAAGATACTGCTCAACCTCGCGCTGATCGCGGGCGACGCGCTGGTGCGCGGCGGGCGGCTCGATGTCGGGGCCGAGCCCGGCGAGATCGTGGTGCGCGCCGAGGGCGAGCGGCTCGTGCTCGATCCCGAGTTGCGCACGGCGCTGCT
>JACMKH010000214.1 GCA_014380205.1 Sphingomonadaceae bacterium | reverse complement strand
GTGGGGCGTGCCCAGCAGCCCGCCCTCGTGCGTCAGCGTCGGATCGTCAGCACCATCGGCCAGCCCGAAATCAATCAGCACCGCATGATCATCGGGGCCGATCAGAATGTTTGAGGGCTTCACATCGCGGTGAATGATCCCCATGCCGTGGGCATAGTCCAGCGCCGCCGCGATCAGCCCGCCCCCCGCCGCCCCCGCGAACGCGCCGAGCGGGATCGACATGTTGTAAATCGCGAACATCGTCGCGCGCCGCGCGGCGGGCGTCTTGTCGGCGATTAGCGCGATCATCGCGGGCTGGACCGCCTCGCCGACGCCGACCCCCATCCGCGCGAGCAGCAGCTGCCAGAAGTTGCCCGCCGCGCCGCACAGCATGGTCGCGACCGACCAGGCCGCGATCCCGATCGCGATGATCCCCGTGCGCCCGCCGCGCTCGGCGAGCCGCGCGAGCGGCAGGCTCGCGAAGGCGTTGAGGAAGGCGAAGGCGAGCCCGCCGAGCAGCCCGATCTGGGTGTCTGAAAGCGCGAGGTCGCGCTTGATCGGCTCGGCGAGCGCGGCGAGGATCTGGCGGTCGATGAACGCGAAAGTGTAGATCGCGGTGAGCAGCGCCACCGTCCACGCGGTCCCCGGCGCGAGCCTCGCGCGTGCCTCGTCAGCCATCGCGATCCTCCTGACGACGCCATCGCCCGGTAGCCCGCTGCGCGCAAGCGCCGCCGATTGACAAGCCGCCACCGCCCGCCGATATGCGCCGCCTCGCCCGCTCGCCTGCCCAGATGGCGGAATTGGTAGACGCGCCAGCTTCAGGTGCTGGTATTCGCAAGGATGTGGAGGTTCGAGTCCTCTTCTGGGCACCAGCGGGGGCAAGAGTGCGCAACGCCGCGGGAGAGAGACTTATGATCCGGATATTGGCGTCTACCCCTATCGCGATCACGTTGCTCGCGCTCGCCGCGTGCGGCGGCGGGGGCGGAGAGTCCGCCGATGCGCCCGCCAATGTCGCGACGGGGCCTGCACAGAACACCGCCGAGCCCACCGCCGAGGACTTCGCCTCGCTGACCGGCGACGCGGCGAACGGCGAGCGGCTGTTCGCGCAATGCGCGATCTGCCACACCGTCGAGGCGGGTCAGAACCGGCTCGGCCCCTCGCTCCACGCCGTCATCGGGCGCCCCGCGGGCTCTGTCGAGGGCTTCAGCTACTCCGAGGCGATGCGGGGCAGCGGCATCGGCTGGAGCGAGCAGGAGCTGTTCGAATATCTGCGCGATCCGCAGGGCAAGGTCCCGGGCACGACGATGGTCTTCGCCGGGCTCGCCACGCCGCAGGACCGCGCCGACATCATCGCCCATCTCGCCGCCCAGCGCTGAGCCACACGGCCCGCGTCGGGTCAGCCTGGCTCGCTCCACCCGTGCGCGCCGATCAGCGGGACGAAGCGCACCCCGCCCAGATCCTCCTCGTCGAATGCATCTTCTCCGCGCCGCACGATGCGGAGCAGCCGCTGGACGCCGCTGCCGCCCACGGGCAGCACGAGCCGCCCGCCGATGACGAGCTGGTCGCGCAGCGTCGCTGGGACCGAGGGCGCGCCCGCCGCGACGAGGATCGCGTCGAAGGGCGCGGCGTCGGGCAGGCCGTGGGTGCCGTCGCCCGCGTAAATCCGGACATTGTCATAGCCGAGCGCGGCCATCCGCTCGCGCGCGAGCGTCGCGAGCTCGTCGAGGCGCTCGATCGCGTGGACTTCGCGCGCGAGCCGCCCCGCGACCGCCGCGGCGTAGCCCGACCCAGCGCCGATCTCAAGCACGCGATCGCTGGGCTCTATCGCCGCCGCCTCGAGCATCAGCGCGACGATGTAAGGCTGCGATATCGTCTGCCCCGCCTCGATCGGCAGCGCGCTGTCCTCGAAGGCGTAGCCGCGCATCGCCTCGATGACGAAGCGCTCGCGCGGAACCTCGCGCATAGCGGCGAGCACACGTTCGTCCCTGACGCCGCGGCGGGCGATTTGCGCCTCGACCATGCGAGCGCGCAGCGTGGCGGGGTCGCGCGACACGCGCGCCGCCCTAGCCCTTCTTCCGGCGCGTTTCCCAGCCCTTCCCGGCGGCGGCCGAACGGTCGGCGGCACTGCGGCCGGCCGAGGCCTTGCCGCCCCTGCGCGACGAAACCTTGGTGTCGGGCTTGCCGCGCCCTGAGCCCGATTTGTTGCCGCCGCCCGATTCCTTGTTGACCGTCGCCCAGGCGCGGCTCTCCGCCTCCTTTTTCGAGACGCCGCGATCGCGATTGCCTTCCTCGATATGCTCGGCCTTGCGCTTCTGCTTATCGGTGTATTTGTCCTTGTCGCCCTGCGGCATCGTCGCCTCCTGGTCCCACCCGCTCACCCGCCAACGCCCTTGGGGAAGCGATGGTTGCGCTGGAACCCGTGGCTCTGCGCTGCGTTTATAAAACCTAATCTGTGTTAAGGAGCGCGCCGTGACCGCCGACCTCGTCGCCAATTTCATCGACCGGGCGCTCAAATTCGGCGAGGCCGCCGGGCGCGCGCGCGACCCGGGACACCGCGCGCAGCAGCGCAAGTTCGCCCGCCACTATGTCGCGGCGGCGGTCGCGCTCAGCGATCCGAAGCCCAGCTAGACGCCGCAGGCGCGCGCGTGGAGCGCGCGCATCTCGGGATATTCGTCCGATCGATCGAGCGCGGTGAGTTCGCCGCCGCGCTCGATCGCGCGCCAGATGCTGATCGCGCGCCGCGCCGCGAGGCACGCAGCGGGAACGTCGCCGAGGGCGAGATGGGTCTCGGTCAACGTGTGGAGCTGGATGGCGATCGCCCGTCGGAGCGTGACGTTGTCGGGCGTGGCGCGCGCGGCGGCCTCGCGCATTGCAAGGCTGCGCTCGAAATCGGCGAGCGCCTCGCGCGGCCGGTCGAGGTCGAGCAGATAGGCGCCGCGCTGGTTGAGCAGGATCGAGAGCAGCTGATCGGCGCGCTCGTCGGGGCCGTAGCTCAGCACGCGCTCGAGTAGCGGGATCGCGGTGTTCATCTCGCCGAGCGCGCGCGTCAGCCCCCCAGGCATGTCGCCGATCGTGCTGCCGACATTCCAGTGGGTTTCGCCGAGCGCGGCGAGCAGGCGCGGCATGTCGCCGTGGCGCCGGATCGCGAAGCGGATCTGATCGCGCGCGCGGCGATACCAGCCGAGCGCCTCCTGCTTGCGGTCCTGATAGAATGTCGCGTCGCCGAGCCGCAGCATCAGCTGGGCGGCAATGATCCGCGCGTCGATCAGCGAGCGCCCACTGAACCGCTGACCCGACAGGCTGTCGAGCCCGGCGCGCGCGACGCGCTCGGCGCGCGCGAACTCGCTCGCCCAGACGAGGTCATAGGCTTCGGCGCGCTGC
>JACMKH010000213.1 GCA_014380205.1 Sphingomonadaceae bacterium | reverse complement strand
TCGATGACTGCCGCGTCGGTGCGGGCGCGCTGATCGGCGCGGCGGGCAAGGGACTGCGGGTGGCATATGCTTCGCTCGACATCTTCCGCACCACGGTCGGCGCGGAGGCGCTCGGCATGGCGCGCCGCGCGAAGCCGAGCGCCGCCGCGCCGACCGTGGTGCGGAAGATGTCGAGCGTCGCCATCGCCTGCGCGAAGCCGCGCCCGCCCTCGCCGAGCAACGCTTCAGTGGGGAGGCGCATGTCGATGAAGCGCAGCGTGGCGAGCGGGTGGGGCGCGATCACGCGGATGCGCTCGGCGATTTCGAGGCCGGGCGCGTCTGCGTCGACGATGAAGCACGAGATGCCCTTCGCCCCCGGCGCCTCGCCGGTGCGCGCGAACAGCACGTAATAGTCGGCGATCCCGCCGTTGGAGATGTAGGTCTTGGCGCCGTTTAGCGCATAGCCGTCATCGGTCGTCTCGGCGCGCGTCTCCATCGATGCGACGTCCGAGCCCGATTCGGGCTCGGTCAGCGCGAAGGCGGCGATCTTCTCGCCACGCGCGACGGCGGGCAGATAGGCCCGCTTCTGCGCCTCGGTGCCGAACAGCGTGATCGTCCCCGATCCGAGCCCCTGCATGGCAAAGGCGAAATCGGCGAGCCCCGAGTGGCGCGCGAGCGTCTCGCGGATCAGCGCGAGCGAGCGAACGTCGAGCCCCTCATGCGCGCCGCCGTACGCGGCCGGAACGCAATGGCGCAGCCAGCCGGCCTCGCCGAGCTTGCGGACGAGCGCGCGACATTCGGCGTCGATGTCGTCGCCGTGCGCATGATCGAGCTCGGAAGCGCACCAGGCTTCGAGCGAATCGGCGAGCGTGCGATGGCTGTCGTCGAAGAAAGGCCAATCGAGAAAGCTGCGGTCCGCCATCAATCGCCTTCGAACACGGGCGTCTTCTTCTCCGCGAACGCCTCGAACGCCCGGCGGAAATCGTTGGTCGCCATGCAGATCGCCTGCGCCTGCGCCTCCATCTCGATCGCGGTCTCGAGGCTGACGGCCCATTCGGTGTTGAGCTGGGTCTTGGTGATGCCGTGCGCGAAGGTCGGGCCGTCCGCCAGCGCGCGCGCGAAGGCGAGGGCTTCGCCGAACAGCGCGTCGGCCGCGACGAGCCGGTTGTGGAAGCCCCAGGCGAAGCCCTCGTCGGCGGTCATCACGCGCCCCGTGAACAGTAGCTCGGCGGCGCGGCCCTGGCCGATGATCCGCGGCAGCATCGCCGAGACGCCCATGTCGCAGCCGGCAAGCCCGACGCGGCTGAACAGAAAGGCCGTCTTGGTCTCAGGCGTCGCGAAGCGGATGTCCGACGCCATCGCCACCGCCGCGCCAGCGCCGACGCACACGCCGTCGAGCGCGGCGATCACTGGTTGGGGGCAGGCGCGGATCGCCTTGATCAGGTCGCCGGTCATCCGCGTGAAATCGAGCAGGCCGGGCATGCCCATCTTGGTGAGCGGGCCGATGATCTCGTGGACGTCGCCCCCCGAGCTGAAATTGCCCCCCGCGCCCGTGATCACGACCGCCTTGACCTCGGGCGTGTAGACCAGATCGCGGAACAGGTCGCGCAGCTCGGCGTAGCTGTCGAAGGTCAGCGGGTTCTTGCGCTCGGGCCGGTTCAGCGTGACCGTCGCGACGCCGTCATCGAAGGCCCAGCCGAAATGCGCGGGGGAGAAGCTCTCGGGGTTCACGCGGTTCCTCCTCCGTCGATCGCGATCGCCTGGCCGTTGACCGAGCGGCTCTCGGGCAGGCACAGCCAGACCACCGCCGCTGCGACCTCGCCGGCGTCGATCATCCGTCCCTGCGGGTTGCCCGCGACGAGCGCGGCGCGCGCCTCCTCCTCGCCGCGCCCGGTCTTCTCCATGATGTTGGATACCGCGCGCGTGACGAGGTCGGTCTCGACATAGCCGGGGCAGACCGCGTTGACTGTCAGATTGGTCTTGGCGAACTCGGCGGCAAGCGCGCGAGTCAGGCCGACAGCGCCGTGCTTGGCCGCGACATAGGGCGCGATATAGGCGCCACCGCGCAGCCCCGCGATCGATGCGATGGTGACGATTCGCGCCTGCTCGGCGGCGAGCAAATCGGGGAGCGCGGCCTGGCAGCAGTGGAACACACCGTCGAGATTGACCGCGAGGACGCGCCGCCAGTCCTCCGCGCCGATCTTGGCGAAGGGCGAGGATTCGGCGACGCCTGCGTTGTTGACGAGGATGGTGATCGGCCCGTGCGTCTCGCGCGCGGCGGCGAAGGCGGCGTCGACAGCCGCGCGCTCGGTGACGTCGGCGGGGACGATCACGGTCCAGTCGGGCGTACCGCCGATCTTCCTGTACGAATGATCGGGCGCTTCGATCGAAAGCCCCTCGCTCGCGATCCAGGCCAGGCGGTCGTCTTCGGGTGGCGCGCGATGGAGGTGCGCGATCGCCTGCGCGGTCTGTTCGAGCGGCTCGCGCCGGCGCCCCACCAGCGTCAGTTTGGCGCCTTCGAGCACGAGCGCCTTGGCGATCGCGGCGCCGATCCCCGTGCCGCCGCCCGTGATCAGCGCGTGATGACCCGCAAGCCGGCTCACGCCCTCGCCTCGACCGCCGCGAGCTCGCGTTCGCGTTGCTTCAATCGCATCATCTGCTCCATTCCGTTGAGATATTGCGGGGGGACGTGGACGCCGGCGAAACCCTGCTCGGCCGCCGCGCGCAAGGTCCACATCGGGTCGATCAGATGCGGGCGCGCGAGCGCGACGAGATCGGCGCGGCCCGCTGCGAGGATCGAATTGGCCTGATCGTGATCGGTGATGTTGCCCACCGCCATCGTCGCGAGCCGCGCCTCGTTGCGGATGCGATCGGCGAACGGGGTCTGGAACATGCGGCCGTAGACGGGTTTCGCCTCGGCCCAGGTCTGCCCGGCGGAGACGTCGATCAGGTCCGCGCCCGCCTCGGCGAAGGCGTGCGCGATCTCGACCGCCTCCGCGGGCGTGACACCCTCATCGCCCGCCCAGTCATTGGCCGAGATGCGCACCGCCATCGGCCGGTCGTTGGGCCATGCCTCGCGCATCGCCGCGAACACCTCGAGTGGGTAGCGGAGGCGGTTCTCGAGGCTTCCGCCATACTCGTCGGCGCGCCGGTTCTGGAGTGGCGTGATGAAGCTCGACAGCAGATAGCCGTGCGCCGCGTGGAGCTCGACCATGTCGAAACCCGCGTCGACCGCGCGCCGCGTAGCCTTGACGAACTGATCGCGCACCTCATCCATGTCCGCGCGCGTCATCGGGCGGGGACGCTGGTTGGCCCCGGTCCAGGGCACGTCCGAGGCGGCGATCAGCGGCCAGTTGCCGCTTGCGAGCGGGGCGTCCATCCCCTCCCAGCCGAGCCCGGTCGAGCCCTTGCCCCCCGAATGGCCGAGCTGGAGGCAGATTTTGGCGCGGCTGTTGGCGTGGACGAAATCGACGATGCGCTTCCACGCCGCCGCCTGCTCGTCGCTCCACATCCCCGTGCAGCCCGGCGAGATGCGCCCCTCGGGCGAGACGCAGGTCATCTCCGTATAGACCAGCCCCGCGCCGCCCTCGGCGCGCGATCCAAGATGGACGAGGTGGAAGTCGTTGGGCGTCCCGTCGGCCGCCGAATAGGTTGCCATCGGGGAGACCACCACGCGGTTGTCCAGCGTCATTTCGCGGAGTTTGAATGGCGCGAACATCGGCGGCGCGGGGTCGTTGGCGGGGACGCCGCGCGCGGTCGATTGAAACCAGCGCTCGACGCCCTCGAGCCAGGGCCTGTCGCGCAGGCGCAGATTCTCGTGGCTGACGCGCTGCGAGCGCGTGAGCAGCGAATAGGCGAACTGGATCGGCTCGAAATGGAGGTAGCGGTCGAGCGTCTCGAACCATTCGGTCGAGTTGCGCGCCGAATTCTGGAGCTTGAGCACCTCCAGATTGCGCTCGGCCTGATATTCGGCGAGCGCCTCGGCGCGGTCGAGCCCGGGACGCGTGAGCACCTCGGCGAGCTTGATCGCGTCCTCGAGCGCGAGCTTGGTCCCCGATCCGATCGAGAAATGCGCGGTATGCGCGGCGTCGCCGAGCAGGATCAGATTGCCGTGCGACCAGGTGTCGCAGACGATGCGGGGGAAGTTGAGCCACGCCTGCGGGCCGGGAAGGTGGCGCGCGTTGGAGAGCAGCGGCGCGTCGTTGAGATATTTGGCGAAGATGCGTTCGCACAGCGTGATCGCCGCGTCCTGCTCCATCCGGTCGAGCCCGAGCCCGCGCCACACGGGCTCGGAGCATTCGACGATGAAGGTCGAGCAGTCGTCGGCGAAGCGATAGGCGTGCGCCCAGACCCAGCCCGCCTCGGTCTGTTCGAACGCGAAGGTGAAGGCCTCGAACGCCTTGGGCGTGCCGAACCAGAAGAATTTGTTCGCGCGGACCTGGATGTCGACTCCGAAATGCGCGGCGTGTGCGTCGCGGATGCGGCTGTTCGCGCCATCGGCGGCGATGACGAGGTCGTAGCCCGCCCAGGCGTCGAGATCGGCGCCGAACTCATGCTTGAAATGGAGATTCGCGCCGAGCTCGCGCGCGCGTCCTTGCAGGATCGCGAGCAGCCGCTTGCGTCCGATGCCGATGAAGCCGTGCCCCGAGGAGCGGATCGTCTCGCCGTGGATATGGACCTCGATATCGTCCCAATGCGCGAACTCGTCCGCGATCACAGCGCCCGAGACGGGATCGTTGGCCATGAGGTTCTCGACGGTCTGGTCCGAGAAGACCACGCCCCAGCCAAAGGTGTCGTCGGCCCGGTTGCGCTCGAAAAGGTCGACCTCATGCGCGGGATCGGCCAGCTTCATCGAGATCGCGAAATAGAGCCCCGCCGGCCCGCCGCCCAAAATCGCGATCCGCATCCGACGCTCCGCAGCCTCCCGCCGCCCTGCCTATCGGCTCGCGCCGCGCGGGGCAATCGGCGGAGGATCAGCGCCTCGCGGCCGCGTGATCTCCGCTATCGCCTGCATCCTCGCCGCCTCGTCGCCGATTCGATAGCGCCTGCGATAGCCTTCGCCGGAGGTGTGTTCCATCGGCACGGTGAAGATGCGCTGGTCAAGGCCAAGCCGTTCGGCGATGATGTCATAGGTCGCGCCATAGCCTCTGCCGCGCGCGAGCATGCGCAACGAGGCCCGGCACTCGCGAAGCAGCAGCACGCTGTGAAACGCCGAGCCGATCACCCCCGCGACGACCGACGCGCCGCCGACCGCTTCGAGTTGTTCGCGGAGCGGCAGCCGTTCGGGGCTGATGACGCGCCAGCCCTGGTCCGCGAGCGCCGCTTCCAGCCAGGGCTCGTCCTCGACCCCTCCGACATCGGAGAGATTCGCACGGGATAGCCAGAGCCGATCCCCGCCGCCCGGTTCGCGGGGGACATATTTGCCGAGAAAGCGCGCCTGCTCGGCGGCGAGATCGGCGCCCACCTCGAAGCCGCGATCCGCTATCACGAGCCGGCCGCATTCGATCTTGCGCTTGACGACGAGATGCTCGGCGCCGGGAACCAGCAGCTCAAGCACCGCCTTTTGCCAGGCTTCGATCCGGCGCTTGCCGGTCCACAGCATCGTGTGGTCGGCGAATTCGGCGAAGCGATGGAGCCTTGCGGTGCTTTCGAGCAGGAAATGCCCGAAATGGCCGAACATCGGGCCGGCGAAATAGGCTTTCTCGACATGCTGCGCGGGGCCTTCGGGAAATTCACCGGGGCCGAACCGTGGTTCGCCGTGCCGGACCGGCGATGTGTCGGCGACGCGCGCGCCCCGGCTGTCGAAGATCGAGAAGCCGAATCCGCCTGGCGCGTCGGAACGGCGTGGCGGGCCGAGCACCGCGCCCTCTATCGTTCTGGTCGTGAGCGACATTCGCGTGCAATGCTCGCCGAGGATGAGAGGAGGGTAATCGATGCATCCGAGCGTCCACGCAAGGACCCAGCCGGACAAGCCTGCCGTGATCATGGCGGGTAGCGGTGAGACGCTGAGCTATGGCGAGCTCGACCGCGCATCGAACCGCGCCGCGCACCATTTCCGCGCGCACGGCATCGGCCACGACGGCGCGATCGCGCTGTGTCTCGAAAATTCGCCGCGCTTCCTCGAGATCATGATCGGGGCGTTGCGCGCCGGCATCTACGCCGTCCCCGTCCCCTCGCGGCTCACCGCCGAGGAGGTCGAATACATCGTGCGTGACAGCGGCGCGGCGCTGCTGATCGCCTCGCGGCGCATCGCGGCCGATCCCGCTGATCTCGCAGCGCGGCTGGAGGGGATTGCGCTCGGGATGACCGGCGATCCCGCGCCGGGCTTCGCGAGCTGGGACGCGATGGTCGCGGCCCAGCCTGATGCGCCGATCGCCGACGAGCTCGCGGGGTCGCCGATGCTCTATTCGTCGGGCACCACTGGGCGGCCCAAAGGCATCCGCCTGCCGCTCCCCGATGATCGCTCGATCCTCACGACCAACCAGCTCGTCGTGACGATGAAGGCCGCGTTCGGCTTCTCGGCGGACAGCGTCTACCTCGTCCCCGCGCCGCTCTATCACGCCGCGCCGCTCCATTATTCGCTGTCGATGCTGCGTATCGGCGGGACGATCGTGGCGATGGAGAAGTTCGATCCCGAAGCCGCGCTCGCCGCGATCGAACGCTACCGCATCACCCACGCCCAATTCGTCCCGACTCATTTCGTGCGCATGCTCAAGCTACCCGCAGCGGCGCGCGCGCGATACGATCTCTCGTCGCTGCGCTTCGCGATCCACGCCGCCGCGCCCTGCCCGGTGCCGGTCAAGCAGGCGATGATCGATTGGTGGGGGCCGATCATCATGGAATATTACGCGGGGAGCGAGGGTTGCGGGACGACGATCATCGGCTCGGCCGACTGGCTCGCACATCCGGGTTCGGTGGGCCGCCCGGTCGGCTGCGCGGTGCACATCTGCGGCGATGACGGGGAGGATCTGCCCGTGGGCGAGACGGGCCTGGTCTATTTCGAGGGGCCCAACGAGTTCCGTTACCACAACGACCCCGGCAAGACCGCCGAGGCGCGCAACGCGTGCGGCTGGGCGACGCTCGGCGATATCGGCCGGCTCGACGCCGAGGGCTTCCTCTATCTCACCGACCGCAAGAGCTTCATGATCATCTCGGGCGGCGTCAACATCTACCCGCAGGAGATCGAGAACCTGCTGATCACCCATCCGCGCGTGATGGACGCGGCGGTAATCGGCGCGCCCGACGCCGAGATGGGGGAGAAGGTGGTGGCGGTGGTCCAGCCGGTGAATTGGAAGGACGCGACGCCGGAATTCGCGGTCGAGCTCGAAGCCTGGCTCCGCGAGCACCTCTCGGGCGTCAAAATCCCGCGCCGGATCGATTTTCGCGAGGAGCTGCCGAGGGAGCCTACGGGCAAGCTGCTCAAGCGGCTACTGCGGGACGAATATTGGAAGGCGGTGCGGTGATCTGATGACCGAACTTCGATTCCCAACTCCCGTCATTCCCGCGGAAGCGGGAATCCAGCTTTCTAACGGGGCTTCGCAGAAAGAAGAAGAAGCTGGATTCCCGCTTTCGCAGGAATGACGGAGGGAGGATCAGATTCCTATCGCGGCGCCATCCGTATCGCGCCATCCAACCGCACATCCTCGCCGTTGAAATAATCGTTCTCGATCATCGTCAGCGCGAGGTGCGCATATTCCTCCGGCTGCCCCAGCTTCTTGGGAAA
Source organism: Sphingomonadaceae bacterium (assembly GCA_014380205.1). Classification (GTDB taxonomy): domain Bacteria; phylum Pseudomonadota; class Alphaproteobacteria; order Sphingomonadales; family Sphingomonadaceae; genus Parasphingopyxis. The sequence continues at coordinate 2,249 of JACMKH010000213.1, read as the reverse complement.
CGGCACCGAGGCCGCGAGCGCGTCGCGGACCTTGTCGGCCAGCCCCGCGAGCAGCGGCGTCTCGAAGATGCCGGGGAGGATCGTGTTCACCCGAATCCCCTCGCCCATCAGGTCGCGCGCGATCGGCAGCGTCATGCCGACGACGCCGCCCTTCGAGGCCGAATAAGCGGCCTGGCCCATCTGCCCGTCCTCGGCGGCGACCGAGGCGGTGTTGACGATCGCGCCGCGCTGGCCGTGCGCGTCGATCGGCTCGAGGCTGAGCATGCCCGCCGCCGATTTGGCGATGCAGCGGAAGGTGCCGACAAGGTTGATCTGGATGATGAAGTTGAACGCGTCGAGCGGGAAATGCTTGATCGACCCGTCCTCCTTCGAGCGGCTTGCGGTCTTGATGGCGTTGCCCACGCCCGCGCAATTGACCAGCACGCGCTCCTGTCCGTGCGCCGCGCGCGCCTTCTCGAACCCCGCGTCGACCGAAGCGTCATCGGTGACGTTGACCTCGCAGAACACGCCCCCGATTTCGCTCGCCGCGGCCTCGCCCTTGTCGCGCTGGAGATCGAAGATGGCGACCTTGACCCCTTTCGCGGCGAGCGCTTTGGCGGTGGCGAGCCCGAGGCCGGATGCGCCGCCGGTAACGACGGCCGGGATGGACTGATCGAGCTTCATCTGTTGGTTTCCCCCGACTTGATCGTTTTCGATTCCGCGTGTGCTTGTCCGTAGGAAAGCGGTCATCCTGACGAACGTCAGGATCCATTGGTTCCAGGCGTGGGCGTCGTCGAGCCGTAACACCAATGGATGCTGAAGCAAGTTCAGCCAGACGAAGCGATGATGCGCCAGGCCCGCTTCTCACTCCGCGCGGCTCGCCCTATAGGCGGCGCGATGACCCGCCCGATACCCAAGAGCTTCCACGTCAAGAGCTTCGGCTGCCAGATGAACGTCTATGACGGCGAGCGCATGACCGAGCTGCTCGGCGCGCAGGGGATGACGGCGGCGGGCGCGGACGACGCCGACCTCGTCGTGCTCAACACCTGCCACATTCGCGAGAAGGCGGCCGAGAAGGTCTATTCGGACATCGGCCGACTGCGTCGCGGCGATGGGACGCGGCCGATGATCGCTGTCGCGGGCTGCGTCGCCCAGGCCGAGGGCGCCGAAATCACGCGCCGCGCGCGCGAGGTCGATATCGTCGTCGGCCCGCAAGCCTATCACCGGCTTCCCGATCTCGTGGCGAAAGCCGCGCGCGGCGAGACCGCGCTCGACACCGACATGCCTGCCGCCTCCAAGTTCGGCGCGCTCCCCCGCCGCGCGAAGCAGGGCCCGTGCGCCTTCCTCACCGTCCAGGAAGGCTGCGACAAATTCTGCACCTATTGCGTCGTCCCGTACACGCGCGGCGCCGAGGTGTCGCGGCCGTGGCGCGCGGTCCTCGATGAGGCGAGGGCGCTGGTCGACGTGGGCGCGCGCGAGATCACGCTCTTGGGCCAGAACGTCAACGCCTGGGCGGGGGAGGACGAGAGGGGGCGGTCGCAGGGGCTCGACGGCCTGATCCGCGCGCTCGATCGCATCCCGGACCTCGCGCGCATCCGCTACACGACCAGCCACCCCGCCGACATGACCGAGGAGCTGATCGCTGCGCACGGCGAGATCGGAAAGCTGATGCCCTATCTCCACCTCCCCGTGCAGTCGGGCAGCGACCGGGTGCTGAAGGCGATGAACCGCAGCCATAGCCGCGACTCCTATCTTGCCATCCTCGATCGCGTCCGCGCCGCGCGCCCCGACATTGCGCTTTCGGGCGATTTCATCGTCGGCTTCCCCGGCGAGAGCGAGGCGGATTTCGAGGAGACGCTGAGCCTGGTCCGCAGGGTCGGCTATGCGCAGTGCTTCAGCTTCAAATACAGCGCGCGGCCGGGCACGCCCGCCGCCGAAATGACCGACGCGTTCATTCCCGACGCAATCGCCTCAGAGCGTCTGCAGCGCCTCCAGACGCTGCTCAACGAGCAGCAGCTCGCGTTCAATCGCACGAGCCTGGGCAAGCACACAGAGGTGCTGATCGAGCGGGCGGGCAAGCTGCCGGGCCAGATGGTCGGCAAGTCGCCCTGGCTGCAATCGGTACACCTGACGACCGACGCGGCGATCGGCGAGATCATCCCCGTCGAGCTCGTCAGCGCCGGTCCCAACTCGCTGGGAGGCGCGGCGTTGCGCTGATCAGCGCCGGGCGCCGCTCTCCGGCTCCTCGCGCTCGCGCTCCTCGGCCTCGC
>JACMKH010000212.1 GCA_014380205.1 Sphingomonadaceae bacterium | reverse complement strand
GTCCTGCCGCGCCGAGACGATGCGCGCGGCGCGCAGCTCTCCGTCGCCGCCGACCTCCAGCGCGGCAATCGGCGCCATCCCACCCGTTCCCGACAGGTTGAAGCGGCCGTAGGTCCAGAAATTGCCGAGGCTGTAGGCAATGAAGCGCCCGCGATAAACCTCGATCGCGCGCGGCACGTGCGGGCCGTGGCAGAACACCACATCGGCCCCCGCGTCGACCGCGCTGTGCGCGAAACGATACGGATCGCCGCGATCCTCCTCGAGAAAAATCTCGGTCGCGCGGGTGACGCGGTCGCGCGTCTGGCCCTCGGCGCCGACGTGGCACGAGACGATCACGACATCGGCGATCGCGTCGGCCTCACGCACCATCTCGCCGAGCCGCGCGTAATTCTGAACGCTGAGCAGCCCGGGATTGTGGCCGAAGGCGACGAGCGCGAAGCGCGTTCCGTCGGGGAGCGTCTGGACGCCGATCCTCGTCGACGGCGTGTCAGCGCCCGAGACCGCGAGCCCGGCGGCGGTGAGGTAGCGATAGGTCTCGGCGCGGCCGCCTTCGCCGAAATCGCGCGAATGGTTGTTCGCGTTGGAGACCAGCGTGAAGCCGGCGCGGCGCAGATATTCGGCGTGGAACGGCGGACTGCGGAAGGTGAAGCAAACGGCGGGGTTGCGGCACGCCTTGGCGTTGGCGCTGCTCGTGTGGATGGTGCCCTCGAAATTGCCGAACACGACATCGCTGGTCGCGAACAGGCTCGCGATCTCGGGGCCGAGCACCTCGGTGGCGCTCACGTTGGGCGCGACGCGCGCATCCATGATCGGCTCGGGCCAGTCGCTGCCCATCATGATGTCGCCGACGCCGATCACACTGTAGCTGTCGGGAGTCTCGGCGGGGGAGGACATCGTGGCGGGCTGGCCCGCCTGAGCGAAGCGCATCATCGCCGGGCGCGCGGCAGGGGGCGCATCGATCCGGCCCGACGAATAGGCGAAGGCGGCCGTCGCGAGCGACGCGGCCGCCACCACCGTGATCATCCCCCGCAGCGACATGCTTCACTCAAACCCCACCCGACGCGACTCGGCGTTTAGCGCAGCCGGCCGATTCGCGACAGAGCCGAAACGGGGTTTTTGTGCGATAAACCATCTCTGTGGAACAAATTGCTGCAGTGCAGCAAAAGCCCGTGAGATTCCAAGCCTATGGCTGACCTGCGCGCATCCAGCATTGTAATAATGTTGCGCGAGCCGTCCCGGTAAGCCCACGGCTCACCGTAATCGCATTGAATCGTTAACCGTCGGCGGTCATCTTGGCTTCGGTCCTCGGGGTTGGGCGTATTTTCTCCCCTTTGACACGTCGTGAAACGCGTGCGTCGCCTTGCGTCATTTTTGGCGGCGGAAACCCGTTTTCGCGCAGTTGTTTGGAGCGTTCTATGGCCTTTGGCCGCAAGACCATCGCCGTGGCGCTTACCGCCGCGGCTCTTTCAGGCGCGGCGTTCGCGCCTTACGCGCCTGGCTTCGCCTATGAGTCCGAAGCCGAGACCAGCGACGCCGACGGTGCGCTGCTCGCCGAAGCCGGACTCACGGCGAGCGACATCGCGAACGACAGGATCATCGAGCCCGTGATCGCGCTCGACGAGGTCGCGGAGCCGGCCCCGGCGCCCGAGACTGTCATTCCGGAGCCCGTCCCCGCCCAATACGGCATGGACGACGAAACCGAGTGCCTCGCCAAGATCGTGCTCCACGAGGCGGGCAACCAGTCGCGCGACGGCCAGCTCGCGGTCGCGCAGGTGGTGATGAATCGCGTCAACTCGGGCCGCTTCGCCGACACGATCTGTGGCGTCGCGCTCCAGCGCGGACAGTTCTTCAACGTCCACGCCTACAACCCGCCGCGCGACGCGCGCTGGGACCGCGCGGTCGAGATCGCGCTCGACGCGCGCCACGCGACGAGCGCGCCGGTCGTCGCCGATGCGCTGTTCTTCCACGCCGCCTATGCCCAGCCGAGCTTCTTCCGCTCGCGCCAGCGTGTCGCACGGCTCGGGGACCACGTCTTTTACAGATAGGCCCATGCGCGGCCGGATCATCTGACGCGCGCCGGATAGCTTTCGTCGAGCGCGGCGGAAAGGGCCTCGATGTCGGCCACGCCCGCGCGGGGCTCCCCCTCACGCGCGATCACCTTGGCGGTCACGGTTCGGATGCCGAGCGCCTCGTTGATCGCGGCGAGCGAGTTCATTCCCTGCGCGCCGCGCCGCGTCAGTTCGAGGACCGCCGAGCCCGGCGGCATGAAGCCCGAGAGATGCAGCGCGCTGCCGCGAACCCCCGCGAGCGCCTCGGCCCTCGAGACGAGCGAAACCTGCTCGGCGAAGCTGAGCTGCTCGGGAAACACCACGCGGAAGCCGCGCTGCACGAACTCATTCTCGATCAGATGCTCGTCCACGGCACGCATGTTCCGCCGAACGAAGCGCCGCGACACGTAGAACTTGCGCGCGCCGCTATCGGGCCACTGCCCGGCGACGCGTTCGGCCACGTCGCGATAAACGCCGAGGCTCTCGACGACCGGCTCTCCCCCCATCGGATTGCCGCGCGGCGGGAGCAGCAAGTCGCCCACCGCGAGCCGGTCGGTGGCGAAGACGAGCCGATCCTCATCAATGGCTAGCGCTTCTAGCGCGACGCGGACGAACGGCGGCAGATTGGGGAGCGTGCCGAACCAGGGGTGAAAGATCAGTTTTCGATGATTGTCTCTCGCCCACCAGAGTGAGGGAAGCGTCTCGATCAGAAAATGGCCGAAATGAAGGAAGAAATGCCCGCAATAGAGCGCATGCTCGACGGCAATGCCCTCGGGCGCTTCGGGCAGGACCGACGGATCGACGGCCTTCCAGGCGAGGCTCCCTTGCCGCTGCGATGCCGCGTGGAGACGCCCGTCGACATAGACCGCGCCCGTATGGGTGAGGCTCGAGCGATCGGGCCGCGCGGGCGAGATCACCGCTTGCGAAACATGCTCCACGGGTTCCGGCCCGCTCAAGCGCGCGGCGTCACGGCGCCGTCCTCGGCGGCAGCGCCTCGGCGAGGATCAGCGCGAAGCGATCGCCCGGCGAGCTCCATTCGCGGCGCATCGTCCATTCGCCCGCGCGGAGCAGCACGCGCGCGTCGCGGGGGCCGTATTTGTGGCTGTTCTCGGTGTGGATGGTGTCGCCCTCGGCCATCGTGAACGCATCGCCAGCCACCTCGAAAGCGACGTCGCGGATCGCCTCGATGTGCATCTCGATCCGCGCGAGGCGGTCGTTCCAGATCGCGCGGTGGCGGAAGGCGTCGAGCGGCATGTCGCCATCGAGCTCGCGATTGATCCGCTCGAGCAGGTTGAGGTTGAACGCGGCGGTGACGCCGGCCGCATCATTATAGGCGGCGACGAGCTCCTCCTCGCCCTTGATCCGGTCGATCCCGATCAGCAGCATCGCGCCGATGTCGAGCGTCTCCTTCATCGCGCGGAGGAAATCGACCCCCGAGAAGGGCACGAAATTGCCGATCGTCGAGCCCGGGAAGAAACCGAGCTTGGGCAGGCGCGAGACCTCATAGGGAAGCGGAACGCGCTTGGTGAAGTCCGCCTCAACCGGAAAAACCGGCAGGTCGGGAAAGTCGCGCGACAGCGTTTGGGCCGAATCCATCAGGAACTCGCCCGAAATGTCGATCGGGACATAGGCGGCGGGGGCGATCGCGCGGAGCAGCAGCGGCGTCTTGAGCGACGAACCCGAGCCGAACTCGATCACCGCCCGGCCCGGCCCGATCTCCTCGGCGAACTCTGCGGCATGCGTCTCGAGCATCGCGCGCTCGGTCCGCGTCGGATAATATTCGGGAAGCCGCGTGATCTCCTCGAAGAGCTCGGAGCCGCGCAGGTCGTAGAGCCAGCGCGCGGGGATCGCGCGGGGATCGGAGCGCAGCCCGGCGAGCACGTCGGCGCGGAAGGCGGGATCGGCTTCAACCGAGGGTTCGGCGGTGGCCATCAGAGATCCTTCGCGAGACGCAGCCCGGCGAACTGCCAGCGCATGTGCGGATAGAAGAAGTTGCGGTAGCTCGCGCGCGAATGGCCGCGCGGCGTCGCGCAGCTCGCGCCCTTGAGCACGAACTGGCCCGACATGAACTTGCCGTTGTATTCGCCGACCGCGCCCTCGGCGGGGCGGAAGCCCGGATGCGGCAGGAAGGCGCTCCCCGTCCACTGCCAGACATCGCCGAACATCTGCCTGAGACCGGACCGGGGCCTGGCCGGGCGGGGGCGGAGATCTCCCGCGGCGTCGAGCTGGTTGCCCGATGCGGGGTCGAGCGCCGCCGCGGCGGTCTCCCACTCGGCCTCGGTGGGGAGGCGGCAGCCCGCCCAGCGCGCATAGGCGTCGGCCTCGTAATAGCTGACATGGCAGACGGGCGCGGCGCGATCGAGCGGTCGCGCGCCGGCGAGCCCGAAGCGATACCATTCGCCGTCGTCGCGCCGCCGCCAATAGAGCGGCGCGGCGACCGCGCGCTCGCGGACCCAGGCCCAGCCGTCCGAGAGCCAGTGCGCTGGATCGCCGTAGCCGCCTGCCTCGATGAACTCGAGCCATTCGCCGTTGGTGACCAGCCGGTCGGCGAGCGCATGGGGGTGAAGCTGCACGGCGTGGCGCGGCCCCTCGCAATCGAATCTGAAGCCTTCCTCAGCAGCGCCGATTTCGGCGGGGCCGGAGCGGCCCCCGATCCATCGAAGCGCGCCCGGCGCGACCGCCTCGCCCGGCGGATCGGGCGCGAACATCGCGGGTTCGAGCGGGTTCTCGGCGAAGAGATGCTGGATGTCCATGAGCAGCAACTCCTGATGCTGCTGCTCGTGGTTGAGGCCGAGCACGATCAGATCGCGCGCGGGCGGGGGCAGCGAAGGCAGCGCGGCGACGAGCGCGGCGTCGACATGCGCGCGCCACCGCTGCTGGGGCAGCACAGCGATGAGATCCTGCGCGAATTTCTCAAACTCGATACCGCGCAGATCGCGGCGTTGCGGACGAACGGAGCCGTATCATAAGTGTTGACTTTGCTGATTTTCCTTTGAGCATCTCACCACACCTATTTTCAGGAGAAGCTGATGACGTTGACCGAAGAAGTCGTTGATCTTGAAACTTCGACCGGGCCGATGCGGACTTACGTCTATCGACCGACCGCGCCCGGAAAATATCCTGGGCTGCTGCTGTTCTCGGAGATCTTTCAGCAGACGGGGCCGGTGAAGCGCATGGCCCAGACCATGGCCGGCAACGGATTCATCGTGGCGGTGCCGGAGATCTTCCACGAGCTCAATCCCATCGGCACGATCCTGGGCTACGACACGGCCGGCGCCGACAAGGGCAACAAGGACAAGGTTGCCAAGACGATTGCGTCTTACGACGACGACGCACGGGCGGTGATCCGTTTTCTGCAGAAGTACGCGCATTGCACGGGCAAGATCGGCAGCATGGGCATCTGCATCGGCGGGCATCTGTCGTTCCGCGCGGCGATGAATCCCGAGATCCTCGCCTGTTCATGCTTCTACGCGACCGACATCCATAAGCGAAGCCTGGGCGCGGGTATGAATGACAATTCGCTCGATCGCATGAAGGACATCAAATGCGAGACGATGATGCTGTGGGGCCGGCAGGATCCGCATATCCCGGTCGAAGGCCGGCAACTCATTTATCAGGCCATGACCGACGCGGGCGTGAATTTCACGTGGCATGAATTCAACGCGGCGCATGCGTTCATGCGCGATGAAGGCCCGCGCTACGACCCGCAATTGGCGCTGACGTGTTATGGGTTGGCGATTGGGCTGTATAAGCGCAAACTGGGCGACGGAGACGTGCGGGCATGAGCAAGGTGCAGCGGCAATCGGGTCAAATTGCTGCAACGTGCACCTGCAAGGTTACATCGTGCTGATCGGCATTTGACGATCCCGGCGTTATTCTTAGCATCGGTGTGAAATGTGAAGAGAAGGATTGGTGTAGGCCCGTGTCGGAATCTGAAGGTGCAGTGACCAGCCTGATTAGGGAGGGCGATGAATGGAACTTCAGATCGAAGGCAGGCATCATTTCAAGGTAACGGCGGCAATCGAGGCCCATCTTCTCGAGAAGCTGCATAAGCTGGAAAAGTATTTCGACGGCATTCACCGCATGCATGTGATCATTGCCATCGAAAAGAAAAGCAAACTTCAGACAGTCGAACTGGTGTGCACAGTGGCCAAACGGCACACACTGGTTTCCACAGGCGAAGCCGACGATCGC
>JACMKH010000211.1 GCA_014380205.1 Sphingomonadaceae bacterium | reverse complement strand
GGCGCGGCCCGCGCGCACGCCCGTCGCGATCCGCGCCAGCGTCTCGTCGAGCAGTCCCGCCATCCCCGCGGTCTCGCGCAGATCGGCGACGCATTCGGGAAGGTCGCGGCGCAGCATCGCGAGCGCCTTCTGGAAGCGGCGCTCGGCCCAGCCGTGGACGAGATTGTGCGCGGGTGTGATGAGCACCGCGGCAAGCGCGGCGGCGGTCACGGCGGGCAGCGCCCCTGCATCCGAGCCCAGACTGGTTTCGAAAAATCGTTTGGCGCCCTCGATGCTCGCCGCGAACACGCCGCCGATCAACAGTGTGAGCAGCGCATAGCCCGCCGAGCGGCTGATCGCGGCCTCGGCGTCGTAGAGCCGGTAGCGCAGCAGCGAGACGATCAGCCCGAGCGCGAAGCACATGATCGCGAGCGCCGGGAGCGTCTCCGCGACGAGATCGACCCATTCCGAAACGCGCTGACGCGCGACGATGCTCGCCACCAAAGCCACTCCGAGCAGCGCCGCGCCGAGCGCGAAGCCGAACAGCACCCAGCGGATCTGCTGGCGCTCGAGCCCCGGCGGCGCGACGCGATACCGCAGACCGATCTTGATCACGCTGAGCCCGAGCAGGATGAGGTAGCCGAGATATTCGAGATCGAGCGGCAGCCGGGCAATCAGCACGAGCACGGCCCAGGCGGGGAGCAGCAGCGCCGCCCCCGCCGTCCAGCGCGGCATGAAGCGCCCGTCGGGAAAGGCGAGCAGCACGAGCAGCAGCGCGCAGCGCCCCGCATGCGCCACCAGCACACGTAGCCATTCGAGACCGAACTCGCGGAAGAATCCCTCGGCGGCGAAGAAGGCGCTCGCCAACATCAGGAAGGCGAGCGACAGCAGCGCCGCGACGACATCCTGGCCGCGCCGCGCATAGAGCAGCACGGCCGTCGCGACGAGCAGGACGGGCGGCAGCAGGTCGATCGCGAGGCTGAGCGCCTCCACGATGGGCACGGCCGCATCGCCCGCCGCCTCGAATCGCCCGCGCCCCATCCATGCGCCCCCGAGCGTCGCGATGGTCGCCGCGCCGAGCGTGAGAAACCACGTCGCGCGGAACAGCGCGAGACCGGGGCCTGTGAGCCGGGGCAGTTCGACGGGCGTCATGTGCCCTCGGGCGCATCGGACGCGCGCCCAGCAAGCGCCATCGCATCGAGCCGCGCCTTCATCGCCGCCAGGCCGTCCTCGATCCGGGCTATCCGTGCGCCGGCGCCTGCCTCGCGCGCCTCGCGGTGTCGGACGATCTCGAGCGAGCGGGCGACCGAGCCTGCGATCTCCTCGATCGCGTCCTGCTCATCCCGGCCCAAGAAGCTGCCGTCGGGGCGCGGGCCGAGTAGCAGCCAGCCGGTGGGCATATCCCGCTCGTGCGGGCGCAGGGGCAGGCGCGCGGGAAACAGCGGATCGTCGGGATCGCGTGTGACGCCTTGGGTATCGTCGTCGTCGAGCGCGGCCGTGGCCAGCCACGCGGCGACTTCCTCTTGCTCGACTTCGCGCGCCGCCGCGACGCGCCAGCCCTC
>JACMKH010000210.1 GCA_014380205.1 Sphingomonadaceae bacterium | reverse complement strand
GCGGGCAAGACGCTCGCCTATTGCCGCTCAGGGACGCGCTCGACTCTGCTCTGGGCGCTGACCGAGGCGCGCGCCGGCGCCGATCCCGAGGCGCTGAGCGAGGCGGCGGCGGCGGCTGGCTACGATCTCGCGCCGATCCGCGCGATCCTGGACGCCTTCGCCGCCGACGGGCGATGAGCTGGCTCGTCCTCGGAGGTTCGCTTGCCGCGGTGCTCGCGCTCGCCGCGATCGCCTGGGCGCTCAAGCTCGGCGGGGGCCTGCGGATCGAGAACGAGGAGGCCGCGCGAAGTCTCGCGCGCGAGGTCCACGCCGGCTTTCGTCCCGCCGAAGTCGCGCTCGATCGCGAAGGTCGAGCCGCGCTGGTCCGCGCCGACGATGGCGCGCTGATCCTGCTTCGCCCCCACGGCGCGCGGATCGCCGCGCGGAGCTGGCGCGCCCCGCCCGCCGTCTCGCGTGACGGCCCCCGATTGAAGATCGCGACCAGCGAGCGCATGTTCGGCGAAGCGACGCTCGATCTCGGCGAGGCCGAGGCGGCGCGCTGGGAGGAGCTGCTGATCCAACGCCGTGCCTGAGATGCTCGCCAATCCCGTCGACTATGCGGTCCCCGCCTTCGTGCTGCTCGTCTTCGTCGAGATGCTGATCGCGCGCCGCGCCGATCCCTCGCGCTACGAGCCCAAGGACACGCTGACCTCATTGCTGCTCGGCACGGGGAGCACGATCGCTGGCGCACTCACCGGCGCGCTGGTCGTCGCTCTCGCGGTGTGGGTCGCGCAGTTCCGCATCACGGACACCGGCTATGCCTGGTGGGCCTGGCCGCTGTGCTTCATCCTCGACGATCTCGCTTACTACGTCTTCCACCGCGCCGCGCACCGCGTGCGCTGGTTCTGGGCGAGCCATGTCATCCACCATTCGAGCCAGCATTATAATCTCTCGACCGCGCTCAGGCAGACCTGGACGGGCTTCTTCAGCGCCTCTTTCGTCTTCCGCCTGCCGCTGTTCCTGATCTTCCCGGTGCCGATGGTGCTGTTCTGTTCGGGGCTCAACCTGATCTACCAGTTCTGGATCCACACCGAGGCGATCGGGCGGATGCCGCGCTGGTTCGAGGCGGTGATGAACACCCCTTCGCACCACCGCGTCCACCACGCGACCAATCCGCGCTACCTCGACCGCAACTACGCGGGCGTGCTGATCGTCTGGGACAAGCTCTTCGGGACCTACACCCCCGAGCTCGACGAGGACCGTCCGCGCTACGGGATCATCAAGAATCTCGGCAGCTTCAATTTGCTCTGGGCCGCCTTCCACGAATGGATCGGCATCGCGCGCGATGTCTGGACCGCGCCGGGCGTCAAGAACAAGCTCGCGTACCTCCTCGCCCCGCCCGGCTGGAGCCACGACGGCTCACGCGATTCGAGCGAGACGATCAGGGCGCGATGGGAGGCAGAGCACGAAAAATAGGGGTAGTGCCCTATTTTTCGCTTCAGTGCACCGCGCGCGCCGCGACCTCTCCTTTGGTCGCGAGCGAGAAGCGCGGCTCAACCGTGAACGGCCGGCCGAGCACGAGATCGGCGGCGTAGTGCCCGACCGCCGGGCCGTGCTTGAAGCCGTGGCCCGATCCCGCGCCGACCAGCAGCACATTGCCCCAGCGCGGGTGCCAGTCGATCAGGAGGTCGCCGTTCGAGCTGTTCTCGTACTGGCAGACGCGCGCCTCGTTGAGCGGCCGGTCGGTAAGCGCGGGGAAGCGGCGCGCCATGAAGGCGCGGACGTCGGCGAGCGCTTCGGGCGAGGGCGTGCGGTCGCCCGTGTCGGGGTCGATCGGCGGCCCGTGCGCGTCATGCGCGATCTTGAAGCCGCGGCTCTCGAGATCGGGGAAGCCGTAGTACATGTCGCCCGCGTTGAAATCGGCCCAGCCGGGCAGATGCTCGGGGCCGAAGCGCGGGTCGCCCGGCGGCGGCGCGAAGAAGAACACCTCCTGGCGCGTGGGAAAGATACGGCTGGCGAGCAGATCGGGGAACATCCGCCCGAGCCACGGGCCGCAGGCGAAGACGAACTGCTCGGCGCGGTAGATCTCCGTGTCGCTCACCGCGATCTCGGACAGCGACGACCAGGAGGACGCCGGGGGCCGGACCTGCGCCTGGCGATAGAGCCCGCCCGCCGCGACGAACTCGGCGACCAGCGTGCCCACCGCGCGGCGCGCCATCAGCGCGCCGAAGCCGGGCTCGAACAGCCCCGCCTCGATCCCGGTGAAATCGATCTGCGAGAAGCGCTGGCGCAGCGCCGCCGAATCGAGCAGCTCGGTCGGGAGATTCATGCTCCGATGGACGAGCATCGTCTCCTCGAGGAAGGGCTCGGCGCGCGGAAAGAAGAACAGCACGCCATGCTCGTGGAAGATCGGCAGCCCCGAACGCGCCGACAGCGCGCGCCAGTCGTCGAGCGAGTCGAGCGCCATGCGCGTGTAGACGCGGTCGGCGCCATAGGCGCCGCGCGTCATCCGTGATTCGCCGCCCGAGGAGGCGCGCGCGTGCGCCGGCCCCCAGGCGTCGATCAGCAGCACGCGCTGACCCGCCTCTTGAAGCTTGAGCGCGGTCCAGGCGCCGAACACCCCCGCGCCGACGACCACCGCATCGAGCCGC
>JACMKH010000209.1 GCA_014380205.1 Sphingomonadaceae bacterium | reverse complement strand
GGTGATGCCGAGCGCGATCAGCGCGAGCTGGAGCACCGGAACCCCCTTGGCGCTTTCGCGCCGCCCGCTTTTGCGAATCAGCCAGCCCGAGGCGAGCGCAAACAGCGCCGCCTGCGCCGCGAACAGCCAGAACACGCCGCGCCACTCGCCCGCGTCGGCGTAAAGCCCGCCGATCAGCGGGCCGACGAAGGTCGCGACGCCCCAGATGCTCGTCGCCACCGCGAACACGCGGACGAGGTGGCGTGCGGGGAAAACCAGGCTCATCGTGACATAGCAGAAGCCGCTGACCCAGCCGCCGCCGATCCCCTGGACGATGCGCCCCGCGATGAAGCCGAGGATGTCGGGCGCTAGCGCGCTCCATGCGCACCCCGCCGCGAGCACGATCCCCGCGCCGATCATCGCGACGCGCAGCCCGATCTTGTCCGAAAGCCATCCCGCGCTCGCCCCCGCGACGACCACGCCGACGAGATAGCCCGAGGTTGCCCAGCCGAACCACGCATAACCGTCGAGCGACGCGCCCACGCTCGGCATGATCGTCGAGGTGACGAGCGCATCGGCCGCCATCAGCCAGGTGCCGAGGCACACCAGCGCGAACACCGGCCAGCGCCCCTCGGCGAGCAGATCGCGCCAGCCGGTCGCGGCCTCCCCGCTCATCGCCGCGCGCACGAGGCGCTTGCGGGATCGCCGCTGCTGGCCGAGACGCGCCTGATCATCCGCGTCCCCTAGCGAAAGCGCCACGATATGAAAGTTCGCTGCCTGACCTCACGCTTGGCCTATTCGCCGCGCCGCTTGCCGCACAGACGGCGGCTCCACTTCCGGCCCATGAGGCCGATCTGCGCTGCCTCGCCGGAATGGCCGCGCTCGCGTCGAACGACGAGGATGAGGTCCGGCAAGCGGGAATCTACGGAACGATCTACTTCATGGGCAAGCTGCTCGGCCACGACCCGTCGTTCGATCTCGTCGCGCGGCTGAGCAGGCTCGACTATACGGTCGTCACGCCCGAGCTTCAGAGCGCCTGTCTCGCCGAGGTCCAGTCCGTCGCCGACCGGATGCGGACTTTTCGGAACGAGCGGCGCGCGCTGATCGCTATCATTGTGCGGCGCGGAATCAGCGCCTAGGAGCGATGTTCGTCCACGAAAGCGAAGAGATGGCGACGATCCCCAACACCCAGCCCGACAGCCGCACCGACACGGTGATGGACGCGCCCGACAAGATCGCGAGGGTCCGCGAGCTGTTCGGCATCGACAGCGACATGGAGGTTCCCGCGTTCAGCGAGGCCGACGAGCGCGTCCCCGACCGCGACGAGAGCTACGTCTTCGATCCCGACACCACGCTCGCGATCGCCGCGGGCTTCGCGTTCAACCGCCGCGTGATGATCCAGGGCTATCATGGCACGGGCAAGTCGACGCACATCGAGCAGGTCGCCGCGCGGCTCAACTGGCCCTGCGTGCGGATCAACCTCGACAGCCACATCAGCCGCATCGACCTCATCGGCCGCGACGCGATCGTGCTGCGCGACGGCCAGCAGGTTACCGAGTTCCGCGAGGGGCTGCTCCCCTGGGCGCTGCAGACGCCGACCGCGCTGGTCTTCGACGAGTACGACGCGGGGCGGCCCGACGTGATGTTCGTCATCCAGCGCGTGCTCGAGGTCGAGGGCAAACTCACGCTGCTCGACCAGAACCGGATCATCCGCCCGAATAGATGGTTCCGCCTGTTCGCGACGACCAACACCGTCGGGCTCGGCGACACCACCGGCCTTTATCACGGCACTCAGCAGATCAACCAGGGCCAGATGGACCGCTGGAACATCGTCGTCACATTGAACTATCTTCCCGCCGCGACCGAGGCGCGGATCGTGCTCGCCAAGGCTGGCGAGTTCGACGACGACAAGGGCCGCAAGACCGTCGCCGACATGGTCAAGGTCGCGGACCTGACCCGCCAGGGCTTCATGGCGGGCGACATCTCGACCGTGATGAGCCCGCGCACCGTGATCACCTGGGCGCAGAACGCGACGATCTTCGGCGACCTCGGTTTCGCGTTCCGCCTGAGCTTCCTCAACAAATGCGACGAGGCCGAGCGGGCTCTGGTCGCGGAATATTATCAGCGCGTGTTCGGGAAGGATCTGCCGGAGAGCGTGGTGGGGATGGCCTAAGGCGGTCCGCCTCAATGCCTGAGCCCAATCCTCTCGACACCCTCAAATCCGCTCTCGCGGGCGCGGCGCGGGCGCTCGCGCGCGAGCCCGAGATCGAGCTCGCCTTCACGGCTGACGCGCCGGTCTCGCACGGCCGTCACATCAAGGTGCCGATGCCCTCGCGCGGCATCCCCGCCGATCAGGTCGCCGAGGCGCGCGGGTAT
>JACMKH010000208.1 GCA_014380205.1 Sphingomonadaceae bacterium | reverse complement strand
TCCGCCGGATGATCGCGCGCTCGATCGCCGCGGCCGCCGCGAAACCGCCGCGCCTCACCGGCCCCGCGATCGAACGGTTGCTCGCGACGCTCGAGGCCGGCCGGACCGCGACGCTCGCCGGCGTCCAATGCACCACCAACGGTGCAATCTGGACCTTCCGCCCCGCCCCGCCGCGCCGCTCGGGCTAAGCCGCACCGTCCACGCGATGTTCATCGCTCGCGGCTAGATTGCGTTTGCGCGGCGAAACCCTATTTTCGCACTGACACCAGAGAGCCGAGGCACGCATGAGCGACGACAAGGAACCCCGCGACGAGGGCGGCAACCCCTGGATCAAGAGCCTCGCGATCTGGGCGGGCATCCTCTTCGCGCTCGTGCTGTTCGTGACGATGTTCGACGGCGGCGGCTCTTCGCGCGCCGACGCGACCGTCTCCTATTCCGACTTCCTCGACCGGATCGAGAACGGCGACGTCCAGCGCGTCGAGATCAACGAGGGCTTCGTCACGGGCACGATGGGCGACAACACGACCTTTCGCACCGATCTTCCCCCCAATGTCGCGCTCCCGATCGACGCGATGCGCGCGCAGAACGTCCAAATCCAGGGCCGCCCCGAGGAGCGCGCGGGCGTCTGGACCTATCTCCTCGTCAACCTGCTCCCCTTCATCCTGATCTTCGGCATCGCCTTCTTCGTCATCCGCCAGATGCAGAAGAACGCGGGCGCGGGCGCGATGGGCTTCGGCAAGTCCAAGGCCAAGCTGCTCACCGAACGCCAGGGCAAGGTCACCTTCGAGGATGTCGCGGGGATCGACGAGGCGCGCGAGGAGCTCGAGGAGATCGTCGAATTCCTCAAGGACCCCTCCAAGTTCGCGCGGCTCGGCGGCCAGATCCCCAAGGGCGCGCTGCTCGTCGGCTCGCCCGGAACGGGCAAGACGCTGCTTGCGCGCGCGATCGCGGGCGAGGCCAACGTCCCCTTCTTCACCATCTCGGGCTCCGATTTCGTCGAGATGTTCGTCGGCGTGGGCGCGAGCCGCGTCCGCGACATGTTCGAGCAGGCCAAGAAGAATTCGCCGTGCATCGTCTTCATCGATGAGATCGACGCGGTCGGCCGCCATCGCGGCGCGGGGCTCGGCAACGGCAACGACGAGCGCGAGCAGACGCTCAACCAGCTGCTCGTCGAGATGGACGGCTTCGAGGCCAACGAGGGCATCATCATCATCGCCGCGACCAACCGCCCCGATGTGCTCGATCCCGCGCTGCTCCGCCCCGGCCGCTTCGACCGCCAGGTCGTCGTCCCGCGCCCCGACATCGACGGGCGCGAGAAGATCCTGCTCGTCCACGTCAAGAAGGTGCCGCTAGCCCCCGACGTCAACTTGCGCACACTGGCGCGCGGCACGCCTGGCTTCTCGGGCGCCGATCTCGCCAACCTCGTCAACGAGGCAGCGCTGCTCGCCGCGCGCAAGGGCAAGCGGCTCGTCGCGATGAGCGAGTTCGAGGAGGCCAAGGACAAGGTGATGATGGGCGCCGAGCGCCGATCGATGGTGATGACCGAGGAGGAGAAGAAGGCGACCGCCTATCACGAGGCTGGCCACGCGCTCGTCTCGCTCCACGTCCCCGGCTGCGACCCGTTGCACAAGGTCACGATCATCCCGCGCGGCCGCGCGCTCGGCCTGACCTGGAACCTGCCCGAGCGCGACCGTTATTCGATGACCATGAAGCAGATGAAGGCGCGGCTCGCGCTATGCTTCGGCGGGCGCATCGCCGAGCAGCTGATCTACGGCGAGGACGAGCTCAACACCGGCGCCGCCAACGACATTCAGCAGGCGACCGACATGGCGCGCGCGATGGTGATGGAATACGGCATGAGCGAAAAGCTCGGCTGGCTGCGCTACCGCGACAACCAGGACGAGGTGTTCCTCGGCCATTCGGTCGCGCGCACGCAGCAGGTTTCGAACGACACCGCGCGGATCATCGACGAGGAAGTCCGCCGCCTGGTCGAGGAAGGCGAGACCGCCGCGCGTAAGGTGCTCATCGACAATCTCGACGAGCTCCACAGCCTCGCCGGGGCGCTGCTCGAGTACGAAACGCTCTCGGGCGACGAGGCCAAGCGCGCGATCGCCGGCGAGCCGATCGACCGCGACGGCGACAAGCGCGACCAGCCCACGACGCTCGTCAGCGGCTCGAGCATCCCCAAGACGCGGCCACAGCGGCCGCTCGGCGGACCGGCGGCCGAGGGGGCTTAGCCAAGCCTACAGGGCGATCACGAATACGCCCGCGCCCGCCGCGCCGCCTCG
>JACMKH010000207.1 GCA_014380205.1 Sphingomonadaceae bacterium | reverse complement strand
GCCGAGCGCGAGGCGATCCAGGGGCTGACCGGGCCGCGCGCGCCCTGCCGGCGCGATATGTCGATGCGCGACGTCGAGGCGCTCACCGAGCAGCCGCGCTTCCTGCGCGGGATGCTCGCTCAGGCGCGTTATCGCGCGCGCTGGCCCGACGCCGCTCCGCCGAGCATTGCGGCCGCCGCGCCGAGCGAGATCGCGGTTGAGCTTTACAACGCGCGCGTGACTGCCGCGGTCGATCAGCCCTCCGAGCTGATCCGCATCTTCGGCGATTGCGTCGCGGCGGCCCAGCCGATGACGGTCGATGCGCTGATCCGCGCCGAGGCCGGATCGGCCGCCGAGACGAGCGCGATCGGCGCGATCAGCCCGGCGATGGGGCCGTGTCTTTGGAACGGTCAGTCAATCGAGTTCAGCCGCCTGACGCTGCGCGCGGCGCTCGCCGACGGCCTTTATCGCAAGGCGACCGCCTTGCCTGTAACGGAGTGAGGACCATGAGGTTTCCTGTCCTATCAGCAGCCATTTGCGCGCTCGCGCTCGTCGCCGCGCAAACTCCGGCGGAAGCGCAGCGCCCTCAGGGCGCGATGTCGCGCGAGACGGGCACGCGCCTCGGCGCGCGGCGGACCAACCCCGCCAGCGAATATGGCATGCGCTTCGCGCGCTGCCTCGCGGGCTTCCAACCGCGCGAGGTGGCGGAATGGCTCGCCACCATGCCGGGAACGCCCGCGTCGCGAGCGTCGCAACAAGAGCTTCTCGCGCGGCACCAGCAGGATAGCCGCTGCGTTCAGATGGGCGGCATTGTGGTCGGCGGCAGCGAGATCGAGATGTCCGAGCGCCTTATGCGCGGCAATCTCGCACAAGCGCTTTATGTCGCGCGCTTTCCGGATGCCGCGCCGCCCGTGATCTCGGAGGCGCAGCCGACGACGATCCCCGTCGAAGTCTACAATGCGCGTGTCGCCGCCGCCGTCGACCCCCAATCGGAAGTGATCCGCATCTTCGGCGATTGTGTCGCGGCCGCCGATCCGATGCGCGTTGACACGCTCGTTCGCAGCGATGTCGGATCGCCCGAGGAGAACAGCGCGATCAATGCGCTCGGGCCCGTGATGGGGCCGTGCTTGTGGAACGGCCAGTCGATCGAGTTCAGCAGCGAATCGTTGCGCGCGGCGCTCGGCGACGGGCTCTACCGCAAGGCGTTCGGCGCGCCGTCGGCACCGGCCGGATAGGCGCGATGCGATCCACATTGAATTTAGCGATTGGGCTGGCGGTGATCCCCATGGCGTCGATCGCGCAGACGCCCCCTCCCGCTCCGGCGCCCGCCACGCCGGCGATGGCGCAGCCGCTTAACATCGTTCCCGAGACGGTGCGCTACGCCCAGTGCCTCGCCGCGCAACGGCCCGCCCAAGCCGACGCCTATCTCGCAAGCGCTCCCGGCTCGCCCATGGAGCTCGCCGCGTTCGACGGGCTGGTGCCCGTCGGCGACACGGCGTGCGCGAACGTGGCCCCTGCCGCGAGCGGCGG
>JACMKH010000206.1 GCA_014380205.1 Sphingomonadaceae bacterium | reverse complement strand
TCTCGCCGAGCAGCCCGCCGATCGCCGGTCCGAGGATGAAGCCGAGCCCGAACGCCGCGCTGACATAGCCGAAGCCGCGCGCGCGCCGCTCGGGCGGCGTGATGTCGGCGAGCGCCGCCTGCGCGGGCGCATAACTCCCGCCGAAGATGCCCGAGACGATGCGGCCGACGAACACCAGCGTGAGCGTCCCCGCGACTGCAAGCAAGAGATAGTCGAGCGCGAGTCCGCCAAGCGCGACGAGCAGCACCGGCCGCCGCCCGAACCGGTCCGAGAGGTTGCCGAGCACGGGCGCGGCGAAGAAGGTCGCCACCGCCATCGCGAGGCTCATCGCCGCGCCCACCGCGATCGCATCGGCAAGCCCGATCCCGCCGACATTCATCAGCAGCTCGGGCAGCACGGGCATGATGATCCCGAACCCCATCGCATCGATGAAGATCGTCACCAGCACGAAGGGGACCGAGCGAGCGCGCGTCATTCGCCGTCCTTCTTCATTCGGGGGGCTTGGAACAGATGCGGCGGGTGTAGGACAGAAGCAATTTTTCCGGATAGGCTGTTTCCCTCGACGCCGACGCGATCTTCGCGATCGAGGCCGCGCTGGAAGGGACAATAGCGAGATGGACTTCACCGACATCGATCAGGTCATCACAGCCCTCTACACCGCGATCTCCGGGCCGGCGGGCGAGCAGGACTGGGCGCTCGAGGCGCGGCTGCTCCATCCCGAAGCGCGGCTCGTGCGCACCCGCGTCGACGCCGAGGGCCGGCCGCTGATCTTCGCGTTCGATCCCGCAGGCTATCGCGCGGCGACCGAGCCGATGCTCGCGGCGGCGCCCTTCTTCGAGATCGAGACCGCCCGCAAGCTCTTCATATTCGGCAACATCGCCCAGGCCTTCTCCGCCTATGAGGCGCGCGACGCGGCCGAGGGCGGCGCGCTGCTGTTCCGCGGCCTCAACCTCATCCACCTCGTCCACGACGGCGCGCGCTGGTGGGTGATTCACGTGATCTGGGACAATGAGCGCGAGGGCGTGACGATTCCGAACGCGGCGTGGTGGGGCTAACCCGTTCGCGCCCGCCCCTAAGGCGCGTAAATCTGCTCCGCCCCCGGAAACTCCCGCGCCCTCACCGCCGCGGCGTAAGCCTCGGCCGCCGCGCCGATGCGCTTGCCGAGCTCGTCGAAGCGGCGGACGAAGCGGGGGACGAGCTCGAACATGCCGAGCATGTCCTCCGAAACGAGCACCTGGCCGTCGCATTGGGCCGAGGCGCCGATGCCGATCACGGGGCAGGGGACCGCCCGGGTGACGTCGATCGCGACGGGCTCGACGACGCCTTCGATCACCATCGCGAAGGCGCCCGCCTCGGCGACCGCGCGCGCGTCGGCAAGCACCTTCGCCGCCGCCGCCTCGCCCTTGCCCTGGACCTTGTGCCCGCCGAGCATGTTGACCGCCTGCGGGGTGAGGCCGACATGGCCCATCACCGGGATGCCGCGCGCCGAAAGGAAGGCGACGGTCTCGGCCATCGCCTCGCCCCCCTCCAGCTTGATCCCCGCGCACCCCGTCTCCTTGAGCACGCGCGTCGCCGATCGGATCGCGTGCTCCGCGCTCGCCTCATAGCTGCCGAAGGGCATGTCGACGATCACGACGCTGTGATAGCTCCCGCGGACCACCGCGCCGCCGTGCGCGATCATCATCTCGAGGCTCACCGGCAGCGTAGAATCGAAGCCGTAGATCACGTTGCCGAGCGAATCGCCGACGAGCAGGATGTCGCAATGCGGATCGAGCAGCTGCGCCATGCGCACGGTATAGGCGGTGAGCATGACCAGCGGCCGGTCGATCGCGCCGTCCTTCTTGCGCGCGCGGATCGTGGGCGGGGTCAGCCGCCGCATCACGCGCGGCGTCGGGTGCGCGCGGTCGGTCGCGGTGTCGAGCGTGAAGGTCGTGGACATGCGCGCGGCCTAGCCGTTCGCGATTGGCAAGGCAAAAAACTGGAAGCCGTTCACCCCGAGTGCGATGCTCACACGGGCGCCAGCCGGAAGCGCGCGGTCGGCGGAATTTAGCGCATTGAGTGAACTGTCACCGCAACCTGGGAGAGGCGCTAGCGTACCGGCGCCGCCGACGCGGCGGCCTGGAACTCCTGCTCGGTCAGGGCGCCGTCGCCATCGGTGTCGGCCGCCTCGAACGTCGCCTCGACGCGCGCGTCGATCTCGGCGGAGCTGATCGCGCCGTCGCCATCGGCGTCGCGCCGCAGGAGCATCGCCCGCACGTCCAGATGAGCGCCCGCGAGCTCGGCCGCCGACATCGCCCCGTCGCCGTCGCTGTCGCCGCCCGATGTCAGGGGACCGCGCGCATAGGCCATGGCTTCCTCCATCGTCACTCGACCGTCCGAATCGGTGTCGGTGCCGGCGAAGCCCACCCCGTGACGCTGCATATAGGCCCTGCGCTCCTCATCGCTCATCGGCGAAGCCGAAGCCTCCGCCTCCGACGCGTCCGGCTGGTCGGTCGAGTTCGCCGCGTCGCCGGCATCGGCCTCGGTCCGATCTGTCGCGCCCTGCTCACATGCGCTCGCAAGGGCCAGGCAGGCGATGGCGCCCACCGCGGCGACGGTCCGAACGGTGACTTTCATTGGCCTTCCTATTCGTCGATCGGCTCGAAGTCGAAGCTGCCGGCCCAGGCGCCGTAGTTGCTGGTGCTAATTCCGTTCATCGTGGAACCCTGATACGCGGATTGACCCGGCAGGATGCTCAACCGCACCTCGCCGCCGGCCTGGGGCGTCGCGACTCCGGCATGGACGGCTGCGCGGCATATGTTGGAATCGTCGGTATAAGGTCCCGACCCCCACACCGAACCCGCTTGGCTCGCTTGCGCCGAGCAATCGCACGTCATCGTCGATCGCCCGCCGCGCAAAGTTATCGCATTGGTGGGACAAGGCGCAAGCACGTCGCCCGCCCCGGCCGATTCGCTCCCCCCCTGCCCGGCGGTCTTGCCGGCATCGTCGGCCTCGGACGAACGGTCTTGCGACCCCCGGTCCGCGCGATCTTCGTCGTCGTCCGCGCGTTCGGACGAGCGATCTTCTTCATCGTCGGCGCGCGCGGATGAACCGTCGCTGCATCCGGCGAGCAGGGCGAGCGTCGCGAGGACGGCGAGCGGCGCAATCGATCGTACGGCTTTCATGGCGATCTCCCCTTCTGCGGTCGGTCGCACCCCCGGCGGGATTCGCGCGGCGCGATCCGTTGGATGCTACCCTAGGGTCCGCGCCGTCGCCTGGCAATGCGGCCACAGTGCGTGGCAATTCGGGGACACGGCAATTCATGGCCGACCATCTCGCGGCGGCAGAGCGCCCCCCATTACCGCAAATTACCGTGATTTGGCGGATGGCCGGCGTCAACCGAGGCCGCGGTCGCGCTATTCCATTTGTCCCGATCCACCCCTCTCGTGAACATCCAGACCGCCAGGACGACGATGTTGACCAACATGAGCGCGAGCAGGAGGTTCGACGAAAGTTCGGGGGCGAGCACCTGCGTGAGGGTCTTCGCGACAAATCCCAGGCCGGCCGCGATCATGAGCGCTCCCAGCAAGCGGGGGAGATAGGTCGATCTGAAGGTGAGATACCCGCGGATGATCCAGGCGGTTCCGTAGAAAAGCATGGAGACGCCGCCGAGGCCCGCGTAGAGCGACAGAAACAGGCTGGCCAGGGAATCCGCCTGCTCGGGCGGGAACGCCGTCAGATATCTGCTTCCGCTGAGGAACATCGGCGCGGCGAAGTACAGCAGCTTGGTCACCGCGAAGATCACCATCGAGACCAGCCCGAAGAACGCCGACAGCAACGCCAGGTCGCGGTGGACCGGCCTCAGCAGAACGTAGAGAAGCCAAGCCAGGACGATGTCGCTGAACGCCTCGACTAGGTATGCCGCGAATCCGAGCCGGAACAGGCCCTCGTGAAGCCTGAGCTGGGCGGCCGTCGTAGCGGCGTCGCCGGTCAGCATCAGCGAGGGGACATAGAGCTCCCCGAACCACCCCCCGGCGGCCGACAGGATCAGGAAGATGCCCACGGCGCGGGCGTAGGTCGTTACGGAAATCTGGATCATGCTCGTCGGCCTCTTGCGGCGGCGTCGGACGGGAAGCTCCAGCCCAACTGTATTGCTTCACTAACACACATGGG
The DNA here is from genome assembly GCA_014380205.1 of Sphingomonadaceae bacterium. Taxonomy (GTDB): domain Bacteria; phylum Pseudomonadota; class Alphaproteobacteria; order Sphingomonadales; family Sphingomonadaceae; genus Parasphingopyxis. The sequence goes on along the minus strand of JACMKH010000206.1, from coordinate 8,777 downwards.
GCGTAATGCAAGCGCCTGCCGCTCCTCCATGATGCGGTCCGCCGCCGACACCGCAAAGCCGCTCGCTGGATGTACGCGTTATCGAACGTGATGTTAAGGTATATTGACATTACGTCAGCTCGATGCAACATGGAGGCGAATCGCACCAACAGGGAGATCGCGGGCATGGCGTTTCAGGAGAAGATTCGATGGGTGGGCCTCGCGGTCAACCTCGTCGTCTGGGGATGGTATTTCACCCAGGTGCTCGCGCTGCTACGCGCGGGGATCGCCGACGAGCCCGCACGCTTCGCGGGGCTCGGGCTGATGATAAGCGTGATCGTCGCCTCGACGGTGATCTGGATCGTCGCGGCGACCGCGATCGCGCTCCACCGGCCGAGCGAGGCCGACACCCGGCTGGACGAGCGCGAGCGCGCGATTTCGCGCAAGGCGGGCGCGAGCGCCTACACCTTGCTCAGCCTCGGCCTCGTGATCGCGATCGGCGGCAGCTACACGGGATGGAGCCATTTCGTCACGGTCAACGCGGTGCTGTTCGCCTTCATCCTCGCCGAATGCGCGCGCCATGTCCTCGAGATCGTCGACTTCCGGCGCGGGATGGTATGACGATGGCGGGCAAGCGGCTCACCAACACGATCCGGACGCTGCGCTTCATGGCGGGCGAGATGACCCAGGCCGAGCTCGGCACGCGCGTCGGCCTCACCCGACAGACCATCGCCGCGATCGAGCAGGGCAAATATGCGCCCAGCCTCGAGACCGCCTTCCGCATCGCCGACGCGTTCGGCGTGGGGCTCGAAGAGGTGTTCCGCTGGCAAAGTGAGGGCGACGGCGCAAGCGGCTGATCTAACCTATGTTTGCCCGTCGTCCGCGCGGGAACTCGCGGCCCGGCGCGGCGTTGGCGGCTGGCAATAGAGGAGAAAAGCCATGCCCACCGACCAGCCCGACGCCACCCAGCTGCTCACCGCCGATCACCGCAAGGTCGAAGGCCTGTTCGCCGATTTCGAAAAGGCGAGCGGCGCCTCCGCCAAGGAGAAGATCGTCCGCGAGATCTGCACCGAACTCAAGGTCCACACCGCGATCGAGGAGGAGATTTTCTATCCCGCGCTCGACGGCAAGATCGACGAGGATCTGCTCAAGGAGGCCTATGTCGAGCACGACGGCGCCAAGACGCTGATCAACGATCTAGAGGCGTCCGAGCCCGACGAGGACTTCTACGACGCCAAGGTCAAGGTGCTTTCCGAGCAGATCGAGCATCACGTCAAGGAGGAAGAGAAGGAGCGCGATAATATGTTTCAACAGGCGCGCGCCGCCGACGTCGATCTCGACGCGCTGGGCCGCCGGATGGCCGCGCGCAAGCAGGAGCTGATGGCCGAGGCCGAGGCGGGCGGACTGCCGCCGGCGCAGCCAACGGCGGTCACCGCCTGAGTTTAGGCGGGCGCTTGGGCGACCGGCGGCTCGAACACCGCGCACAGCGCGCGGACGATCTTGCCGTCGACGAGATGATAATGGATGAACTGGGGGAGCGTGACCACTTGGCCGCGCGCGAGCGTCTGAATGCGCTCGAGCCCCTGTTCAGCCAGCATCTCGGGGGTGACTTCGTCGATCCCCTCGAGCCGCACATCGGCCTCGAGCGCGACCATATTCCCATCCGAGACGAACTCGCGCACGCGCACGCTCTCCGCGATATGCGCGTGGAGGAAGGCGTAGAAGCGCCGCACCTCGTCCTTCGTCCGGAACACATAGCCCGCGAACACGAGCTCGAATTCGTCGGCGAAATGGTCGAGCACTGCGTCATAATCGCGTGCGTTGAACGCCTCGAGATAGCGGTCGTAATCGTCGCGGGTCATCGGCGGCTCCTGATTCGCGCGGCGCCGGCGCCGCCTACATCTGCGAGAACGCCATGCCGTTTCGCGGCTGGCTTCGCAAATCCGCCGGTGCATGGGTCACAGAGGCCTCGCAGTTTTCGTCGGCCTCCCTCCACATCGTTTCGGTTACGGCATAAGTTTTTGAGAGAAAATCCCGATTCTGCACCCATGCGATTGACACGCGTCGGATAATCTGCACGTCTTCGGTTCGTCCGGCCCCCGCGCGAGTCGAGCGCAGTCGGCCGTATATCCCGGGGGGGACCGATCATGCCTTTGACCAAAATCGTTGACACGTTCCGCGTCGATCAGGACGGCGTCGGTGGCGGGCCGTTCGACGCCCACGTCCATGTCCAGGCGCTCACAGACGGCGGCTTCGTCTATGCGTGGCGCGAGCGCGACATGGACGGGAACGGCCAGCGGGAACGCATCTACGTCCGCAAGTTCGACGCCAATGGCAATCCGGTCGGAAATCAGTTCGAGATTCCGGGTGCGATGCACGAGACTCCCCATCCCCCCAATGCCTACGGAGACCTCTGGCGCCCCTCGATCGCCGCGCTCGCCGACGGCGGCTTCGCGGTCGAATACAATGACCTCAACTACGGCACCGACTGGACCAACGGCACGCACGGCCCCTTCTGGACCTGGGCCGCCATTTTCGACGCCTCGGGCGCGCTGCTCGATCAGGAGACACCGCTCGGCGTGCCCGATGCGGACGTTCCGGCGCAGCGCGGAACCATATGGTTGGGCAGCGCCGTCGCCTCGGACGGCGAAGGAGGCTATCACCACGGGTTCATCCAGACCCGCCATCCCACCGAGGGCAGCGGGACCCGGATCGTCCTCAACGGGCTGGTGGTGAAGGGGGCCAACGGCCCCACCGATGGATATGACATCGCCAGCGGCTCGCTCGACATCGCCGATCACGCCAGCGGCGCGATCGCGATCTATCAGCGTCAGAACCCCAGCGCCCCCTACCCCTCCGACATCTGGGCGATCACCAGCACGGGCTTCGAGTTCCGCGTCAACGAAGTTACCGACGGCGATCAGAGCTTCGGCAGCGAGGGCGAGTATCTCGTCCAGCTCAGCGACGGCAATTATGTCGCGGTGTGGCAGGACACCAACATCACAACCGATGAGGCGACCGACCCGGGGGGCGGGGTCCACGCGCGCATCTTCCGCGGCGACGGGACCTTCGTGACAGGCGACATCGTGCTTTCGGCGACGCCGGCCTCGGAGGAGTATGCACCCGCCGTCGCGGCGATGAGCGGCGGGCGATGGATCGCCTGCTGGGAGGACGACGCCGGCAACGTCGCGCAGGTCTTCTCGGCCACGGGTGAGCGGCTCGGCGATCAGATCGCGCTGGGCACCGGAGCGGCGCAGGACAGCCTTACCATCACCGTTCTCGAGGACGATCGCATCGTCTTCGCGTTCAACGACGGCGGCAGCACCACCTCCTCGCAGATCTGGCGCTTCCCCGACATTTTCGGGACCGCGGCGAGCGAGACGGTCAATGGCGGCGCGGGCGACGATGTGCTCCACGGCCTCGGCGGCAACGACAAGCTCAACGGCAAGGGCGGGGCCGACGAGATGCGCGGCGGCGCGGGCGACGATGTCTTCATCGTCGACCAGCCGGGCGATTTCGCGGTCGAGCTGGCCGACGAGGGTTTCGACGAGGTGGTCGCCACAGTCAATCACACGCTCGGCGACAATGTCGAGGCGCTCACGCTCAAGGGCGCCGCGAACCAGGGAACCGGCAACGGCGGGGCGAATGAGATCGCGGGCGCAGGGCAGAACGACACTCTGCTCGGGCTCGGCGGCGACGATGTGCTGATCGGCAACGGCGGCGGCGATTCGCTCGACGGCGGCGACGGGATCGATGCGGCCGCCTATGCGGGGAAGGTCCGCGCGGACCTACAAAACCCTGGCGTCAACACCAACCAGGCGAGCGGGGATGTCTACGTCGGCATCGAGAATCTGATCGGCTCGAAGGCCGACGACATTCTTCGCGGCGATGCGGCGGGCAATCTGCTCGACGGCGGCAAGGGCAGCGACCAGCTCGTCGGCCGCGACGGCGACGACAGGCTGATCGGGGGTGTCGGCGACGACCTGATGGAAGGCGGCAATGGCGCGGATACGCTCGAGGGGGGCGTCGGGATAGACGGCCTGACGGGCGGCGCGGGCGCCGATCGCTTTCTCCTCGAGATTCCCCTGGCGGCGCATGCCGACGTCATCTTCGATTTCGAAACGGGGATCGACCAGATCGCGCTTGTCGATAGCGCATTCGGCCTGCCGCTCGGCGCGCTCGCTCCCGAGGCCTTCCATGCTGGCGCCGCGGCGCACGACGCCGACGACCGCATTATCTACCACGCCGCCTCGGGCAGGCTGTTCTACGATTCGGACGGGACCGGGGCGGCGGGAAAGGTGCAGATCGCCGAGCTCGCCGACGGCACGATCGCCGTGGTGGGGGACTTCGTCGTGGTCGGCGATCCCGCCGCCGCGCCATTGTCCGCGGCGGCGCCGGGATCGACCGAAGCGCCCGCTTTCGAAATCGATCGCGGGGCCTCCACGCCCAACGCAGGGGCGATCGCGACCGCGCCGGCGAGGCACTGGATGGCGGAGCTGTCCGCTCCCGGCGCGGGAGACTGGCTCGCCTAGAACGCGCGCGCGTAAGCCTCCGGGTTGAAGCCGACCAGCAGCGCGCCGTCATGCTCGACCACCGGGCGCCGGATCATCGACGGCTGCGCGCGCATCAGCGCGATCGCTATGTCCTCGTCGAGCCCGGCCCTGTCGGCCTCGGGCAGCTTGCGGAAGGTCGTACCCGCGCGGTTGAGCAGCGCCTCCCAACTCACCTCGCGCGCCCATCCGCGCAGCCGCGCCTCGTCGATCCCCGCCTTCTTATAGTCATGGAACGCATAGTCGACGCCGCGCTCGGCGAGCCACGCGCGCGCCTTCCTGACCGTATCGCAATTGGGGATGCCGTAGAGCGTCGTCGCCACGCTCACTCCTCGTCGCGCCGGCTGAACTCGGCGACGATCCGCCCGCCGTCGTCGAGCAGCTCGCCCTCGGCGTGGCTCGCGCAGCAATGCTCTGCCTCCTCGGCGGTCGCGTAGGTCCCGAGCGTCTTCCAGCCGTACCAGCGCTTGTGCTGCGCGACATACCAGTCGGTCGAGAACAGGCCGCCGCTCCACACCGCGCGCATCATCGCCTCGGGAAGCGACTTGCGCTTGTGAATCACACGATAGCGGACGGTCATGCGCGGCTATTACGGCGCGGCGCGAGACGCCTCAAGCTGTGGACCGCGTGCCGCGACCGCTTTATGCGCGCGTCATGGCCGACGTCGCCGCTCTCGCCGTCCCGCTCGCCGAGGGCGAGGTCGCGCTCGAGCTGCTCGCCGAGCGGCACATGGCGGGGCTGCGCGCGGCGTGCGCCGAGGACCGGGATATCTGGGAAATCTATCCGCATTCGATGCTCGGCGAGCATTTCGACACGACGATCGCGGCGCGCGAGCGCTTCCACGCGACGCGCGACTGGGTCAATTACGTGATCAACCGGAACGATGAGGTGGTCGGGATGACGAGCTTCATCGCGCCCGACGCCGTCAACCACAAGGTCGAGATCGGCGGCACCTATATCGCGCCGCGGATGCGCGGCGGGCCGTTCAACGCGACGGTCAAGCGGCTGATGATCGATCACGCGATCGCCTGCGGCTTCACACGCATCGAGTTCCGCATCGACACGCGGAACGGGCGCTCGATGCGCGCGGTCGAGAAGCTGGGGGCGGTCAAGGAAGGCGTGCTCCGCAGGGACCGCGTGACCTGGACGGGCTATGTGCGCGACACGGCGGTCTATGGGCTGCTGGCGGACGAGTGGCGACGCTGAGCGCGGAGCCGGCGCTCCACGGCTGGCTGATCCTGGACAAGCCGGTTGGGATCGGCTCGACCCAGGCGGTGGGCGCGGTCAAGCGGGCGTTGCGCGAGGGCGGATACGCCAAGGTCAAGGTCGGGCATGGCGGGACGCTCGATCCGCTCGCGAGCGGGGTGCTCCCCGTCGCGCTCGGCGAGGCGACCAAGCTCGCCGGAAGGCTGCTCGGCGGGGACAAGGAGTACGAGTTCACGATCGCCTTCGGGGTCGAGACCGACACGCTTGACGGCGAAGGGATCGCGGTCGCGACATCTGAGCGACGCCCGACGCTCGACGGGATCGCGGCCGTGCTGCCGCGCTTCACGGGCAAGATCGAGCAGACGCCGCCCGCCTACTCGGCGCTCAAGATCGGGGGCAAGCCCGCCTATGCGCGTGCGCGGGCGGGGGAGGCGGTGAATATGGCCGCGCGGAGCGTGACGGTGCGGCGCTTGGAAATTCTCCCCGTGAGCGGCCCTGAAAAGGTCGCTCACGGGAAGGAATTTGTGACGCTCAGCGCTCTCGTCTCCAAGGGCACGTACATCCGGAGCCTCGCTCGCGATATCGCGCTCGCGCTTGAAACGCGCGGGCACGTCGCCATGTTGCGGCGCACGCGCGCGGAGCCGTTCGGCCTGGCCTCCGCGATTTCGCTGGACAAGCTCGCCGAACTCGGTAAGGGGCGGCGGCTTGAACAGGCGCTCTTGCCGCCGGCGGCGGGGCTGGACGACATCCCGGCTCTGCCCGTCACTCCCGATCAGGCAAGGCTGCTCCGCCAGGGGCAGAAGCTGATCGGAACAAGCGCCCCACCAGGCCTTCATCTCGCGACCGCCGATGGCGTTCCCGTCGCATTAGTGGAGGTTTCAGGGCCCGAGGTCCGGGTGGTGCGCGGGTTCAATTTATGAGTTGAAAGGAGTGACCCGATGTCGATTACCGCAGAGCGCAAGACCGCGCTGATCAAGGAGCACGCCCGCGACGAGGGCGACACCGGCTCGCCCGAGGTCCAGGTCTCGATCCTCACCGAACGGATCGTCAACCTGACCGAGCACTTCAAGAGCCACCACAAGGACAATCACTCGCGCCGCGGGCTGCTCATGCTGGTCAACAAGCGGCGCTCGCTGCTCGATTACCTCCGCAACAAGGACGAGCCGCGCTATCTCGATCTCATCAAGAAGCTCGGGCTTCGCAAGTAATTCGCCGGACGGCCCCGTGAGCGGGGCCGTTCGCATATCGGACCCACGCGCAATCCGGCGCGGGGCCGTCCACGCGGGACCCAAATCATGTCCCGCAGCCGGCGCAGGGCCGGTTTCTCCCTGCAATTGGCCGCCACGCGCATAGGGCGCGTGGAAGGAAGGAAACGACATGTTCGACGTCAAGACAGTGGAAATCGAATGGGGCGGCGCGACGCTGACCCTCGAGACGGGCCGGGTGGCCCGCCAGGCCGACGGCGCGGTGATCGCGCGGCTCGGCGACACCGTGGTGCTCTGCGCGGTCACCGCCGCGCGCACGATCAAGGAAGGGCAGGATTTCTTCCCGCTCACCGTCCATTACCAGGAGAAATTCTCGGCCGCCGGACGCATCCCGGGCGGCTTCTTCAAGCGCGAGCGCGGCGCGACCGAAAAGGAGACGCTCACCAGCCGGCTCATCGACCGGCCGATCAGGCCGCTGTTTCCGGAAGGGTTCCTCAACGAGATCAACGTGATCGCGCAGGTGCTCTCGTACGACGGAGTCAACGAGCCCGATGTGCTCGCGATGGTCGCGGCGTCGGCGGCGCTGACGATCTCGGGAGTCCCGTTCATGGGCCCGATCGGCGCGGCGCGCGTCGGCTACAAGGATGGCGAGTACATCCTCAACCCGAGCCGCGAGGACATCACCGAAGGCGATCTCGACCTGATCGTCGCGGGCACCCCCGGCGCGGTGATGATGGTCGAATCGGAGGCCAGGGAGCTCTCCGAGGACGTCATGCTCGACGCGGTGATGTTCGGCCATCGCGCGTGCCAGCAGGCGGCCGAGGCGATCATCAAGCTCGCTGAGAAGGCCGCCAAGAATCCCTGGGATCTCGCGGCGCAAATCGACCGCAGCGCGGTCAAGGACAAGCTCAAGAAGCTGATCGGCAAGGATCTCGCCGCCGCCTACAAGCTCACCGACAAGCAGGCGCGCCAGAATGCGGTCAACGACGCCCGCGCCAAGGCGCGCGACGCGTTTGAGGAGGGCGACGACCCCGCCGCTTATCTCGCCTCACTCAAGCTCGTGAAGAAGCTCGAGGCCGATATCGTCCGCACCGCGATCATCAAGGACGGCCAGCGCATCGACGGCCGCGACACGCGCACCGTCCGCCCGATCGAAGCGATGGTCCACTTCCTCCCCCGCGCGCACGGATCGGCGCTGTTCACGCGCGGCGAGACCCAGGCGATCGTCACCACCACGCTCGGCACGCGCGACAGCGAGCAGATGATCGACGGGCTGGAGGGGCTCTCCTACTCGCACTTCATGCTGCACTATAATTTCCCGCCCTATTCGGTGGGCGAGGTCGGCCGCTTCGGCGCGCCGGGCCGCCGCGAGATCGGCCACGGCAAGCTCGCGTGGCGCGCGCTCCACCCGGTGCTGCCGACCAAGGAGGAGTTCCCCTACACGATCCGCATCCTCTCCGACATCACCGAGTCCAACGGCTCCTCGTCGATGGCGACGGTGTGCGGCGGCAGCCTCGCGCTGATGGACGCGGGCGTCCCGCTCAAGCGCCCCGTCTCGGGCATCGCGATGGGCCTGATCAAGGAGGGCGACGATTTCGCGGTGATCTCGGACATCCTCGGCGACGAGGACCATCTCGGCGACATGGACTTCAAGGTCGCGGGCACCAGCGAGGGCATCACCAGCCTGCAGATGGACATCAAGATCGCGGGCATCACCGAGGAGATCATGAAGGTCGCGCTCGCCCAGGCCAATGAGGGCCGCGCCCACATTTTGGGCGAGATGGCCAAGGCGCTCGACCATACCCGCGAGGAGCTCAGCGCCCACGCGCCCAGGATC
>JACMKH010000205.1 GCA_014380205.1 Sphingomonadaceae bacterium | reverse complement strand
TCGGCGTCGAGCTCGACTGGCCCGAGGGCGAGGAGACCCCGCGCGTCACGGTCAAGCGCGTCCAGCCCTTCGACGGGCTCAACGCCGCCAGTCGGATGACGCTCACCGTTTCGGCCGCCGATCCCGCCGTCCCCGCCGGGCTCGCCGACCTGCTGACCGATTCGCGCGGCGGCCGCGGCACGCTGCTGTTCGCGACCCCGCTCCCCGATGGAGGCGAGGCGCGCCTTGTCCTCGCGCGCGACGTCGCGCTCGATCCCGAGCTCGCCGAACGGATCAAGGCGCTCCCCGGCGTCGCCGACGCGACGCTCTCGGCGGAGGAGAGGCCGGCGCTGGCCCTCGTTTCCTAACGGGCGGGCAGGCTCACCGCATCCCGAGCACCTTGTGCGTCTGGAGCGTCAGCCGCCAGCGCGGGTGCGCCTCGACATAGGCGATCGCCGCGCGCCGCGCCGCTTCGGCCTCGTCGCAATCCATCGGCTGGATCAGGAAATGGTCGAAGTCCCAGCCGAGCAGCGCCTCGGGATCGATCCCCGCTTGTGGCCAGACCAGCTTGAGCTCGTCGCCCGATCGCTGGACCGTCTCGCTGCCCGCCTTGGGGCTCACACACAGCCAGTCGATCCCGTGGGGCACGGGGATCGTGCCGTTGGTTTCGACCGCGATCTCGAAGCCCTCGGCGTGGAGCGCGTCGATCAGCGGGGCATCGAGCTGGAGCAGCGGCTCGCCACCCGTGCAGACGACGAACGCGCGCGCGCGATCCTCGCCCCACAAAGCGCCCGCCTTCGCGGCGAGTGCGACCGCGTCGGCGTATTTGCCGCCGTCGGTGCCGTCGGTCCCGACGAAATCGGTGTCGCAGAAGCGGCACACCGCCTCGTCGCGATCCGCCTCGCGCCCGCTCCAAAGGTTGCACCCTGCGAAGCGCAGGAACACCGCGCGCCGCCCCGCCTGGACGCCCTCGCCCTGGAGCGTCGGGAACATCTCCTTGACCGCGTAGGTCACAGCCCGTTCCCCGCAACGGGCGGGCTCGCGGCATATGCGGTGGGATCGGCGACACGAGCTTCGGCGAAGCCGCGCACGCGCAGTCGGCAGCTGTCGCACAAGCCGCAATGCGCGCCATCGGGGGTCGGATCGTAGCACGACCAGCTCATGCCAAGATCGAGCCCGAGCCGGGTCCCCTCGGCGACGATGTCCGCCTTGGTCATATCGAGCAGCGGCGCGTGGAAAGCGAAGCGCTCGCCCTCGACCCCGGCCTTGGTCGCGAGGTTGGCGGTCTCGGCGAAGCTCGCGAGAAATTCGGGGCGGCAATCGGGATAGCCCGAATAGTCGAGCGCGTTGATTCCGAGAACGATGTCGCGCGCGCCCGAGGCTTCGGCCCAGCCGAGCGCGAGAGCGAGGAAGATCGTGTTGCGCGCGGGGACATAGGTGACCGGAATGGCGTTGCCGAGCCCGGTCTTGGGCACCGCGATGTCGCCGGTCAGCGCCGAGCCGCCGAACGCCGTCAGGTCGATCGGCAGCACGATATGCTCGACCGCGCCGAGCGCTTCCGCGATGCGCCGCGCCGCCGCGATCTCGCACCGGTGCCGCTGGTTGTAGTCGATCGTCAGTGCGGCGATCGCGAAGCCGCGTTCGGCCGCGATCGCGGCGGCGACCATCGAATCGAGCCCGCCCGAAAGCAGCGCCACCGCGCGTCGGCCCGTCGCTTGCGCCATGCCGCGCGAGCTAGGTCCGCGCGCCCGGCCGCGCAAGCCGCGCCCCAAAAGAACTGGCCGCCCGAAGGCGGCCAAGGTGTGGCCTCTCGGCCTGCTAGGGAGGAAAGCGTGCCCAACAGCGGCACGTCCACAGGCCTAGCGGACAAAGGTGAAGATTCCGTTAAGCAAATCCTCCCCGAGCAAGCTTGGGGAGGATTTCAAACGTTGAACCTGAACAGCATCACGTCCCCGTCCTGGACGACATACTCCTTGCCCTCGGCCCGCATCTTCCCCGCATCCTTCGCGCCCGCCTCCCCGCCGCACGCGACATAATCCTCGTACGCGATCGTCTCCGCCCGGATGAACCCGCGCTCGAAGTCGGTGTGGATCTCGCCCGCCGCGCGCGGCGCCTTCGACCCCTTCTCGACGGTCCACGCCCGCGTCTCCTTGGGCCCAGCGGTGAAGAAGGTGATCAGGTGGAGCAGCGCGTATCCCGCGCGGATCACGCGCGCGAGCCCGGTCTCGACCAGCCCGAGATCGGCGAGGAAATCGGCCCGCTCCTCGGCCGCCATGCTCGCGATCTCGGCCTCGATCGCCGCCGAGATCACCACCGCTTCCGCGCCCTCGGCTTGCGCTTTGTCGAACACCCGCGCCGAAAACGCGTTGCCTTCCGCCGCCGACCCTTCGTCGACGTTGCACACGTAAAGCACGGGCTTGGCGGTCAACAGCTGCGCCTGCTCGAAGGCCTTGCGCTCCTCCGGGTCCTTCGGAACGGTAAGCCGCGCGGGGCTCCCCTCGCGCAGCAGTTCGAGCGCCTGGCCGAGCACCGACGCCGCGATCCGCGCCTCCTTGTCGCCCCCCGTCGCGCGCTTGGCGTATCCGCTCACCCGCCGCTCGAGGCTCTCGAGATCGGCGAGCAGCAGCTCGGTCTCGACCGTCTCGGCATCGGCGATCGGATCGACCCGGTTCTCGACATGCTGGACGTCGTCATCCTCGAAGCAGCGCAGCACATGGACGATCGCGTCGACCTCGCGGATGTTGGCGAGGAACTGGTTGCCGAGTCCCTCGCCCTTCGACGCGCCGCGCACCAGCCCCGCGATGTCGACGAACTCGAGCTGCGTCTCGATCACATTCGCCGATTTCGCGATCGCCGCGATCGCTCCCACGCGCGGATCGGGCACCGCGACGCGCCCGACATTGGGCTCGATCGTGCAAAACGGATAATTTGCCGCCTGCGCCGCCTGCGTCTCGGTTAGCGCATTGAAAAGCGTGGACTTGCCGACGTTGGGCAGGCCGACGATGCCGCAGCGGAAACCCATGCTAGACTATCACCTTGTTCATTCGAAATTGCCCGACCGCGCCGCGGCGCAAAGCAGTCCGATGCCGAGCCAATATCCGACAGGAAAGCTCATGCCGAGCCCGACGAGCGGTACGGGAAACGATCCGAATACGGGCGAGACCGCGACGCCGGCGAAATAGCCAGCCAACGCCAGCGCGGCGCCCTCGACCGTCGGCAAGTCCGGCCGCCGGGCGCTGAGCGGAGCGAGCGATGCCAGGACCAGCGCCGCTCCGGCCGCAAGCGCGAGCAGCGGGGAAACGCCAAGGCAAAGCGCGAAAATCCCCTCGACTTCGGCCACGGGTTGCAGCGGATCGGGCCGAAGCCACGCGGCGGCTGCCAGCATCGTCGCCGCGGCCAGGCCGGCGGCGCGCACGCTCCGCGTCGCTAACCGGAAGAACAGGATCGCGGCCGCGAGCGCAAATCCGGTCATTTGCGAAGC
>JACMKH010000204.1 GCA_014380205.1 Sphingomonadaceae bacterium | reverse complement strand
CGTCCCGCATGCGCGCGTCAGCCCCGCGCCGCGCTCCCAGACGCGCAGCCGCAGCGAGGCGGGGCCGGTCACGGTCGCGACGTTGACGTTGATCCGCTCGGGAAAGAGCGGGTCATGCTCGATCCGCGGCCCGAGCGCGGCGAGGTCGACCGAGTCGCAGTCGTCGACGAAGAAGACAATGTGCGGATTGCCGACATTGACCGCGGCGGGATCGGCAAGCCCCTCCCAGCCCACGGGCATGTTCCCCGTGTCCATCGCATAGCCGAGCGGAATCTCGTCCCAGCCGAAGCGCGGGGCGCCCATCACGATGCTCGCGCCGCCATCGCCCGCGCGCGTCTCGAGCACGCCCCCCAGCGTCTCGATCCTCGCCTCCTCGCCGAGCATCATCGCGACGCACCGCGCCGCGTTGCCGCACGCCTCCACCTCGCCGCCATCGGAATTGAAAATCCGCATCCGCGCGTCGGCGATGTCCGAAGGCTCGATCACGATGACCTGATCGCAGCCGATTCCCACGCGCCGATCGGCGATCGCGCGTGCGCGCGCCTCGCTCATCGCGACCGGCACCTCGCGCGCGTCGATCACCACGAAATCATTGCCGAGCCCGTGCATCTTCTGAAAGGCGACCGCCATCGCCGCGATCTAGGTGGCGCGCGGGAAGCTGTCCACACGCGCAGGCCCGCCCTCAGGCGCGGCGCAACCGCTTCAGCTCCTCGAGCGCGGCCTCGGCCGCCTCCTCCGCCCCCGCCATGTTGAGAAGCCCCTGCTCGGCGAGCATCCGCCGCGTTTGGTCGGCGGTCATCGGCTTGCCATAGTGCCAGCCTTGGCCCTTCATCGAACCGATCTCGATCAGCCTTTCGCGAATGCGCGCGTCCTCGATCCCTTCGGCGGTGATTGGCAGGCCGAGGCTTTCGCTGAGCCGCGTGATCGCGTCGACGATCGCCGCGCTGTCGCTGTTGTCGTTGATCGAGGTGATGAAGCTGCGGTCGATCTTGATCCGGTCGAAGGGCAGCGCGCGCAGATGCGCGAGGCTCGAATAGCCCGTCCCGAAATCGTCGAGCGCGATGCCGATCCCCTGGTTCTTGAGGCTGCCGATGATCGATTGCGCGAGCCCCAGATTCTCGAACAGCGAGGTTTCGGTGATCTCGATCTCGAGCCGCGCGGGCGGCATGCCCGTCTCGGTCAGCAGCTTGACGATCTTCTGCGCGAGCCACGGGTCGCGCAGCTGCCCCGGCGAGATGTTGACCGAAACGGTGAGCGAGGGGTCCCAGTCGCGCGCCTCCTCGAACGCCTGACGCATCACCGAGAGCGAGAGCTCGGCGATCAGCCCGGTCTCCTCGGCGATCGGGATGAACACCTCGGGCATGATCACGCCGCGCGTCGGGTGGTTCCAGCGCGCGAGCGCCTCGAAGCCGTGGAGCCGCCCGGTCGCGAGATCGATCTGCTGCTCGTAATAGGGGACGAACTCGCCCGCCGGGATGCCCTTGCGCATCCCCGAGACGATCTGGTTGCGGCTGTCGAGCTCGCGCTCCATCACCGGATCGAACCAGACGAAGCGGTTCTTGCCCTGCTTCTTGGCGGCGTACATCGCGATGTCGGCGCGGCGCATCAGCGCCTCGATGTTGGTGCAGGCGATGTCCGAACGCGCGAGGCCGATCGAGGCGGTGGTCTGGAGTAGCAGCCCGTCGAGTGAGCAGGGCTCGGCCATCCGCTCGATCATCCGCGCGGCGATCGACTCGACCACCGCCGGATTCTCGGGATCGAACAGGAAGGCGAGCGCGAACTCGTCGCCGCCGAGCCGCGCGCGCACCGAGGTCGGTGGCAGGCAATCCGCGATCCGCTCGGCGAGCCCCTGGAGCAGCTGGTCGCCGGTGTCGTGGCCGTGAAGGTCGTTGACCTGCTTGAAGCAATCGAGATCGAGCACGAGCATCGCGAGCGCCTTGCGCCGCTTGCCCGCGTGCGAAAGCAGCGCGCTCGCCGCCTCGTCTACCGCGCGGCGGTTGAGGAAGCCGGTCAGCGGATCGCGCGCCGCGAGCGCCTGGGCGCGCTCCTCGGAAGCCGCGCGGCGTGAAATCTCATCCTTGATGTCGGTGTAGCGCCGCCAGCCGAAGATGATCAGCGCGATGTTGAGCAGCAGCCCCGCGGCGAGCGACGAATTGTCGCGCGAGATCTGACCCGTGATCAGCCCGCTCATCAGCTGGCTCGCCGAGATCGCGAACAGCCCGATCGCGATCAGCGCGACCGCGCCCGCGATGCGGTCGCTCCGCGTTGGGCGCAGCAATGTCTGCAGTCCGGGATCGGGTGTCGGCTCGAGGCCCATCCGTGCTTGCCCCCATTGGCGGTCCGGCAGCGCTGTTGCACGAATGGGGTGAAGGCGAAGTTAAGCCTAAAGCGCCGCTCGCGGCTTGCCTCGCGGGCGCAATGGGCCTATCTGGCCGCCATCGTTTCGCGACGATGAGAAAGCGCCCGCGTGGCGCGCGCTGGCCGGCGAGGTTTCGCCCGCCGGCGTTTTTTGCGTTACGATTGCGAAAGGCAAGGATTAGGCGATGTTCGACACTCTCAGCGATCGGCTCGGCGGCGTCTTCGACCGGCTGCGCGGGCGCGGCGCGCTCAACGAGGGCGATGTGCGCGCGGCGATGCGCGAGGTGCGCATCGCATTGCTCGAGGCCGATGTCGCGCTTCCCGTCGCGCGCGATTTCGTCGATCGCGTCACCGAGCAGGCGGTCGGCCAACAGGTGCTCAAGTCGGTCACGCCGGGCCAGCAGGTCGTCAAGATCGTCAACGACCAGCTCGTCGAGATGCTCGGCGCCGAGGCCTCCGAGCTCAATGTCGCGGGCACGCCGCCCGTGATCGTGATGATGGTCGGCCTGCAGGGCTCGGGCAAGACGACCACCACCGCCAAGGTCGCGAAACGGCTTTCCGAGCGCGACCGCAAGAAGGTCATGATGGCGTCGCTCGACGTCAACCGGCCCGCCGCGCAGGAGCAGCTGGCGGTGCTCGGCGAGCAGACCGGGGTCGCGACCCTGCCGATCGTCGAGGGCCAGCTCCCGGTCGACATTGCGAAGCGCGCGATGCAGGCGGCGCGGCTCCAGGGCTTCGACGTGCTGATGCTCGACACCGCGGGCCGCCTTCACGTCGACCAGCAGCTGATGGACGAGATGCGCGCGATCGCCGACGCGTCGACGCCGCAGGAAATCCTGCTCGTCGTCGATGCGCTGACCGGGCAGGACGCGGTCAACGTCGCGCAGAGCTTCTCGGGGCAGGTCGCGCTGACCGGCGTCGTGCTCACGCGGATGGACGGCGACGCGCGCGGCGGCGCGGCGCTCTCGATGCGCGCGGTGACGGGCAAGCCGATCAAGTTCGTCGGCACGGGCGAGAAGCTCGACGGGCTCGAGCTGTTCCACCCCGGCCGCGTCGCGGGACGCATCCTCGGCATGGGCGACGTCGTCAGCCTCGTCGAGCGCGCCGCCGAGACGGTCAAGGCCGATGAGGCCGACGCGCTCGCCGCGAAGATGGCCAAGGGCCAGTTCGACATGAACGACCTGCGCAACCAGCTCAACCAGATGCGGCGGATGGGCGGACTCGGCGCGCTCGCCGGAATGCTGCCGGGAATGAAGAAGGCGCAGGCCGCGATGGCCTCGGGCGCGGTCGACGAGAAGATCCTGCTTCACATGGACGCGATGATCGGATCGATGACGGGCAAGGAGCGCGTCAAGCCGGTGTTGCTCAACGCCAAGCGCAAGATTCGCGTCGCCAAGGGATCGGGCACCACCGTGCAGGATGTCAACAAGCTGTTGAAGATGCACAAGGAAATGGAAACCGCGATGAAGCGGATCAAGAAGATGGGCGGCCTCAAGGGGCTGATGAAGATGCTGGGCGGGGGCGCGATGCCCGATGCGCCCGAGGATGGCGGCATCATGCCCCCGGGCGGATTGCCGGGGCTGCAAGGGCTCGGCGCGCCGCCCCAAGGCCTGCCGCCCGGCTTCGAGAAATTCATGAAGCGATGATGCGCCAACCCCGCTCACGCTGAGCTTGTCGAAGCGTCATCCCCGACCCTTCGACAAGCTCAGGGTGAGCAGGAATTCGGATACAGGTTACAAGAAAGGAAGATCAACAATGGCAGTTGCAATCCGGCTTTCGCGCGGCGGCGCGAAGAAGCGGCCCTATTACAAGATCGTCGTCGCCGACCAACGCGAGAAGCGCGACGGTAAGTTTATCGAGCAGGTCGGCATCTATAATCCGGTGCTCGCCAAGGACAGCCCCGACCGCGTCAAGCTGCTCGAGGAGCGGATCAGGCACTGGCTCTCGGTCGGCGCCAAGCCGAGCGACCGCGTCCTCCGCTTCCTCGACGCGGCGGGCATTCTCGAGCGCCCCGCGCGGAGCAATCCGAAGAAGGGCGAGCCCGGCGACAAGGCCAAGGAGCGCGTCGAGGAGAAGGCCGAGAAGGCCAAGGCAGCCGAGGAAGCGGCGGCGGCGCCGGCCGAGGCCGAGGCTCCGGCAGACGAAGCTGCAGCCGAGACTCTCACCGAGGAAGCTCCCACTGAAGAGGTAGCGGAGGAAGCGCCCGCCGAAGCCGAAGCTCCGACCGAAGAAGTCGCCGGAGAAGCTCCGGTCGAGGAGGCGGTCGCTGACGAGGCGTCCGCTGACAGCGAACCACCCGCCGAGGAAGCCCCGGCTCAAGAGGTTGTGGCCGAAGAAGCTCAGGCTGAGGTAGCCACCCCCGCCGACGAGGCGAGCAACGAAGGCGAGTCCGTCGAGGCTCCGGCCGAGGGCTCCGAGGAGGCCGCTCCCGACGAGGGCGCGGAAAAGGCCGAGCAAGCTTGAGCGAAAGGCGCATCACGCTCGCCGCCATCGCCGGCGCGCATGGCGTGACTGGCGAGTTGCGCCTCAAGTTGTTCAGCGAAAGCGCCGCGGACCTCGAACGCTACGGTGCGTTCGAGGCCGCGGGGCGGACGCTCACCCTCGCCTCTATCCGCCTTGGTTCCAGCGGCGCGATCGCGCGCTTCGCCGAGATCGCCGACCGCTCCGCCGCCGAGGCGCTGCGCGGCGCGGAGCTTACCGTTCCCCGCTCGGCGCTGCCACCGCTCGCGGAGGACGAATATTATCACGCCGACCTGATCGGCCTTGCCGCCGTATCGACCGATGGCGAGCCGCTCGGCTGTGTCGTTGCGGTCGAGAATTTCGGCGCGGGCGACGTGATCGAGATCGAGCGCCCGGACGGCAAACGATTCATGATACCGATGCGCGCGGCTGCGGTGCACGGATGGGATACGCAACGCCTGACCGTTGACACCGATTTTGCAGCCTAGTATATACAGACCGTATATACGGAGGTTCTGATGGGCAAGGAATACCGCGCCAAGGTTTTCAAGTCGGGCAACTCGGTCGCGCTGCGCCTGCCTAAGGCGCTCGGCGTCGTCGAGGGCACCGAGATGGTGCTGCGCGAGGAGCACAGCAGATACACGTTCGAGCCGGTCGAGAAGCCAAAGCGGAAGATCGATATCACCGGTTTCTGGGGCAAGTCGCCGTGGCTCAAGCCGCTCAAGCCTGAAGATCGTGAGTTCGAGGAACGGCAGCTGGACTGGAACGGCGACCTTCTGAAGCGCGATGACTGATCCTGCCTTCCTGCTCGACAGCAATATCTGCATATACATGCTCAAGGGCCGGTCAGGGCCGTTGAAGCGGAATGTCGCGAGGCAGGAAGCGGGATCGCTTGCCATGTCTTCGATCACGCTCGCCGAGATCGGTGTAGCCTATGGCGATCGCGTTGCTGAGGCCGAGGACCTTCAAGCATTGCTGGTCGAGGTCGATGTGCTGCCATTCGACAGGCGCGCGGCCGAAGCTTATGCTCACCTGCCATTCCGGCGCGCGCGTTTCGATCGACTGATAGCGGCCCACGCATCGGCTCTCGGTCTCACGCTGGTTACGAACAACGAGCGGGATTTTGCCGACATCCCCGGACTCACGGTCGAGAATTGGGCCTTGGCTCGATGACTCGACCGGAAGTTGAAGCCATCCTCCAGGCGCTGGTCCAGAAATACGGGGGCCGGGCAGCGCGAGGCGATGAGGCCATCTATCAGGACGTCGGGCTGAATGGCTACGATTTCTACAAATTTATGGAGGATGCCACCAAGATGCTCGCCCTGCCGGATTTTGACTGGGGCGAATTTGCCGACCTGGACGAGCCGCCCGGCAGCTTCCTGCTCGGCCGACTACTGTCGCGGAGGCGGCTCACCATCGATCATCTCGTCTATGTGACGCTTTGCGGCAGATGGTCCGATCCAGTCGAATGAGCTTTGCCGCGACCATCCTCACACTCCATCCCGAGATGTTCCCCGGCCCGCTCGCCCATTCGCTCGCGGGCCGCGCGCTCGCCGACGGGCTGTGGTCGTGCGATGCGATTCAAATCCGAGATTTCGCGACCGACAGGCACCGCACCGTCGACGACAAGCCGGCGGGCGGCGGCGTCGGGATGGTGATGCGCGTGGATGTGCTCGCGGCCGCCGTCGATTATGCGCGCGCGCTCGAGCCCGACGCGCCCCTCCTCGCGATGACGCCGCGCGGCGCCCCGCTCACCCAGTCGCGCGTCCGCGCGCTCGCGGTGGGAGCCGGCCTCACCATCCTCTGCGGCCGCTTCGAGGGGTTCGACGAGCGCATCTTCGAGGGCCGCGGCGTCGAGCCCGTCTCGGTCGGCGACTATATCCTCTCGGGCGGCGAGATCGGCGCGCTGGCGCTGCTCGACGCTTGCATTCGCCTGCTCCCCGGCGTAATGGGCGCGGCTTCGAGCGGCGACGAGGAGAGCTTCGAAGCGGGCCTCCTCGAATATCCGCAGTTCACCCGGCCCGTCGAATGGGAAGGGCGCGCGATCCCTGAGGTGTTGCGATCGGGGGATCACGCGAGGATCGCGGCGTGGCGCCAGCGCCAGGCCGAGGTCGACACACGGTCAAGGCGGCCGGATCTCTGGGAGCGCCACGGGGGCGCGCCGGATCAGCCGCCCTCTGGCGCGCAACGCGAAGAATAGGGACTGACGGGGATGAACCTCATCCAGACGCTCGAGGCCGAGGCCATCGAGAGCATCACCAGCGGCAAGAAGCTCCCCGAGTTCAAGGCGGGGGACACGATCCGGGTGGGCGTCAAGGTCGTCGAGGGCGATCGCACGCGCATCCAGAATTTCGAGGGCGTGTGCATCGCGCGCGCCAATCGCGGCATGGGATCGAGCTTCACGGTGCGCAAGATTTCGTTCGGCGAGGGCGTCGAACGCGTCTTCCCGCTTTACGGGCCCAATGTCGACAGCGTCACGGTGATCCGCCGCGGCGTCGTCCGCCGCGCCAAGCTCTATTATCTGCGCGGCCGCACCGGCAAGCGCGCGCGCATCGCCGAGAAGCGCGACAACCGCGAGCGCGAGACGATCCGGATCGAGCAGCCTGAGGCAGCGGAGACCAGCGAGAGCTGAAGGGCACTGCTCCGGTGACTTTTCCTGCGCCTTGATCCCTGCGCGACCGCGCGCGGGCACTTAGTCGCGCTTAGCGATGGCGCTTTCGATCCAGTGTATACGCTTGTGCCACTGCTGGACCATTTTGCCCGAACCGGCGATCCTGAGGCGCAAGCGCGATCGGTCCAGTTCGGCCCGCAGTTCCTCTCGGCTGAGCTTCTCGAAACTCATCGTCACGATGAGGGACGCCCGAGCGCTTGCCCATAGCACGCATACTGCCGTGCAGCGCCACTATCCGCAATGTGGCAGCGTGCCCGCGTGGAGGCCTCCCCGGCCGACTCTTAACTCGCCCCTTCCCAAGAGCCCCAGCTACCCTCCGCGACCATAGCTTCCCGTCGTTCGCCATCGAAGCGGAGAGGGTTGACAACATATCTTCGCCATCCATATACCATCCACACAGATGGTAAGGATCGCCCGTGCCGAAGACTGCCCCCCCGTTAAAGCCCAAGGCCGACAACGAGAAGATTACGATCAATCTCGGCTTCGTCGACCTCGGCCATATCGACCTGCTTGTCCGCGACGGCTTCTACTCGAACCGCACCGACCTGATCCGCACCGCGATCCGCAATCTGCTCGATCGCCACGCCGAAGCGGCGAGCAAGTCGGTCGTCCGCCAACAGCTCGATCTCGGCATCAGCCATTTCACGCGCGTCGCGCTCGAGGGCGTTCGCGACGCGGGCGAGATGCTCGACATCCGCGTGCTCGGGCTCGCGACGATCGCCGACGACGTCTCGCCCGATCTCGCGCGCGCCACGATCCGCTCGCTGACCGTGCTCGGTGCGCTCCACGCCAGCGCCGCGGTCAAGGCCGCGCTCGCCGACCGCACCGCCTGACCCTCCCCGCTTCACCAAAGGATTTTCATCATGACGCTCGCCACCCACCCTTCGATGGCCGCCGCGACGCAACTGACACGCGACGGCAGGCTTGCCGAGGCGACCGCGCTGATCCGCGCGCTGCTCGCGGGCGATGCCCCCGCCGAATACGCCGCGCCTGCTGCCGGGGCGCCCGCGCTCGATCTCCTGCCCGATCGGGTGAGCTACGCTCCCAAGGCGCGGACCCCGCTGCATGACGCGCCGCCGGGACCTCGGGCGCGTTTCTCGCGCGCACCCATTCCGGCCCCGCCGGCTCCCTTGCCTACAAGCTCTATGTCCCTGCCGACGCGGCCGACGCCATGCCGCTCGTCGTGATGCTCCACGGCTGCACCCAGTCGGCCGACGATTTCGCGCGCGGCACGGGGATGAACCGGCTCGCCGACGAGCTCGGCTTCATCGTCGCCTATCCCGCGCAGAGCGCGTCGGCGAACGCGCAGAAATGCTGGAACTGGTTCAGGCCCGGCGACCAGCGGCGCGACCAGGGCGAGCCCGCGCTGATCGCCGCGGTGACGCGCGAGATCATCGCCGAGCGCCGGATCGACCCCGCCCGCGTCTATATCGCCGGACTTTCAGCGGGGGGCGCGGCCGCCGCGGTGATGGGCGACGCCTATCCCGATCTCTACGCGGCGGTCGGCATCCACTCGGGGCTCGCGTGCGGCGCGGCGCGCGATCTGCCCTCGGCGCTGATGGCGATGAAGAACGGCGGTGCCGCCGCCCCCGGCCGCCACGCGCGCTTCACCCCGGTGATCACCTTCCACGGTGATCGCGACGCGACCGTCCACGAGGCCAACAGCCGCAGGATAATCGCGATGGCCTCGGCGGCGGCGGGCGCCCCGCTGACCTCGAAGGTCGACAAGGGGCGCG
>JACMKH010000203.1 GCA_014380205.1 Sphingomonadaceae bacterium | reverse complement strand
GCGGCGAGGGCGGCGGAGAGCTCGACACGATGAGCGACGATTTCGTCCAACCGCCCGCCGACAACGGCCTGTGAGGCGATACGCGGTCGCGGCCATGCTCGCCGCGCTCGCTGGCTGCGGCGGGAGCGAGGAGGGCAATGAGGCGGCGACCAACGCGACTTCGGACCTCGCGCTCGACGCGCTCGAGCTCGAGGCGTCGGGGACGGTGGGCGGCGAGGGCGAGGCCGATGTCGTCGAGGTCGGCACGGCCGGGACGCTGCCGATCGACGACACCGGCTGGACGCCGATGGGCGAGCGCGTCGCGGTGCTCGGGCTGCTCAACAAGCGCAACGGGACTTCGCGCGACATCGAGATGCGGCCGGGCGAGGCGCGGCGGATCGGCGACGTGATCATCCGGCTTTCGGCGTGCGAGCAGACCGCGCCGTGGGAGCCGCAGACCCTGACCGGCGCGTTCGTCCAGCTCGACGTGCGCGAGTTCAACGCCGAGACGCGCACGCGGCAATGGCGGCGCGTCTTCTCGGGCTGGCTCTACAAGGAGCGCCCCGCGCTCAACGTGATCCAGCACCGGCTCTACGACGTCTGGCCCAAGAGCTGCGCGATGACCCATGGCGCCGTGCGCGGCCCCGAAGAGAACGCGCCGTCGAGATCGCGCCGCGCCGCGCCCGCGCGTCCGGACGGCGACGACGCCGCGCTCAACGCGATGGACGCGCCAGCCGAGCCGCCGCCGAGCCCGCCCGCCGACAACGACGAGTCCAACATCGACGCATAGGCCGCCTTGCTGACCTCGATCGCGCCGAGCGAGGCGAGGTGATCGGTCATGAACTGGCAATCGAGCAGCAGGAAGCCCGCGCCCCTGAGCCGCGCGACGAGATGCGCGAGCGCGACCTTCGAGGCGTTGGCGGCGCGGCTGAACATGCTCTCGCCGAAAAAGGCCGCGCCGAGGCGGACGCCGTAGAGCCCGCCGACCAACGCGCCGTCGCGCCACACCTCGATCGAGTGGGCGTGGCGGCGGCGGTGGAGCTCGGTGTAGGCGCGCTCGATCTCGGGGTTGATCCAGGTGTCGAGCCGCTCGGGGCGATGCTCGGCGCAGGCCGCGATGACGGCGGCGAAGTCGCGGTCGGCGGTGACCTCGAACCCGCCCGAGCGGATCGCGCGGACCAGCGAGCGCGAGACGCGCAGGCCCTCGAGCGGGATGATCGCGCGGCGCTTGGGCTCGACCCAGAAAACGTGATCGGCCTCGCGGCTGTCGGCCATCGGGAAGACGCCGATCGAGTAGGCGCGCAATAGCAGGTCGGGATCGAGCGGGGCGGACATGGAGGGGATGTAGAGCGGGGGAGGGCGCGCGTCACGCGGGCGGTGGCGGAGCGCGCACATCCGAGCGGGGCGTCGGCCATTGGCTCAAAGTAGACACGAAACTGACACCAAGAATCCTGACATGGAAGGCGGTCTCAATTGAAAAAATTGCCGATTTTCAGATATTTATTCGTCATCGGTGCTTTTCGCCCGTCCTACCTTATCCCGCTCGGCGCGCACCTGCTCGCACTGAGCCTTGATGAACTGTGATTCGGGATCGTCGGGCCAGCCCTCGGCCGGCGGATCGACGCCTTGCTTGGCCCAGGCCAGCTCGCGCTCGAATTCCTCGCCGAGCGGCGAGATCGGGCTCGGCGGCGGGGGCGGATCGTCGCGATACCAGTGGGGGAGCTTGCCCTGCAGAATCTCGGCGCATTGGAGCTCGGTCTCGAGCTCCTCGGGCGGCATCAGCAGATGCGGATCGGGCGGGGCCACTGGCTCCAATGTGGTCAGCGCCTCGGCGACGGGGGCGGACGCGGACGGCGTCGCCTCGCCGGCGTGGCGGATGTCCTGATGCGCGTGGCGGAAGCGAGCGGGCATATAGGCGCGCAACAGGAACATCAGCAGCCTGTCGTTCTGGCGCATGCGGCGACCGACGACATCGCCCCGAGGATTGAACACGGGCTCGTCGGAACCGTGAATCGCGCGATCGAAGGCGAGATCTATGAGCATCTTCGCGGCCTGCGCGATCGCGGCATCCCAGGCGGCCGCGAAGCCTTCGGCGCCTGGCGAGCGGCGCAACGCGTAGCAGCTCGCGCGCGACATGCCGACCGCGTCGCAGGCCTGCTGGACGCAGCCGGTGTCGGCGAGCGCCTCGATGAACCGCACCTGCTTTCGCGGCGACCAGCCGTCGGCGCGGCGCTTGCGGAGCACGGGGACCCATCTGTAGTCGGCGGGATCGAACGGGCGCTCGTGATAGTCGTCGAGCAGGCCGCGCGGCTCGGGCTCGGGCTCGGCGACTAGCGCGTTGGCGGGCGCGGGGGTGGGGAGGAGATCGGTGAGATCGTCGGGTTCGGCGAGGGCCGGGGCGGCGGGTTGGGCGGACTCGGGGTCCGGCGAATCGGGCTTGCGTTTCATCTCGCAGGATAGAACATAAAGGGTACGGTGTAGGAAAGCGATTTTTTGTCGGCTACGACTAAGGGCGCCAGACCGTGCGCGGCGGTTCGGACTCGTTCCACTATCTCCGCGCGTTATGCGTTTTCGTATTGCAACCGAATACGATTTGTTGTAGGGACGGACACGTGGGGCTGAGAATTGAGTATAGCCGGGATGCGGCAAGGATCCTTGCCAGAATCGATCGCGCGACATCCAAGCGCATCCGCAAGAAGGTCGCACAACTGGCGGCCGAGCCGGAGACGTTGGCGAACAACGTCGCGGCGTTGAAGGGCGACGCAGGACTGATGCGGCTCCGCGTTGGGAGCTGGCGCGTGATCTTCACGCGGGACATGCTGGTGCTGGAAGTCGTCAAGGTGGCGCCGCGCGGTTCGGCTTATGAGAGGTCGATGTGATGAATTATCAACCACAGCATTTCACCGCGCCGGACGGGACCGAGATGGTCGTGCTCACCGCCGAGGACTATAAGCGGCTCCGCGATCTGGCCGAGGACGGCGAGGATATCGCGGATGCGCTCGCGATCGAGGCGCGGATTCGGGCGGGCGAAGGGACAATGCCGGGCGAGGTGCTCGACATGATCCTCGACAAAAATCTGTCGCCGCTCGCTGCGTGGCGGCGCTATCGCGGGCTGAGCCAGGCGGCGCTGGCGCGCGCGGCGGGGCTGAGCCAGGCGTGGGTCGGGCGG
>JACMKH010000202.1 GCA_014380205.1 Sphingomonadaceae bacterium | reverse complement strand
GCGATCCGCGAGTTCGGGCTCGATCCCCAGGCGCTCGGCCGCCGCGCGATGGGCGGCCCCTACATTCCCGCCGCGCGCGACCGCGGCGGCGCGAACGAGAGCATCGACGAGCAGATCGAGGATCTCGAGAATGCGCTCAACCGGCTCGCCGCGATGGAGATATCGCTCCGCGCGATCCCCTCGGCGAGCCCGACCACGCGGCTCGCGCTGACCAGCGCCTTCGGCTACCGCTCGGACCCGTTCAACGGCGACCGCGCGATGCACAGCGGGCTCGACATCTCCGGGTCGCACGGCCAGGGCATCCTCGCCACCGCCGGCGGCCGTATCGTCAAGGCGGGCTGGGCGAATGGCTATGGCAATATGATCGAGATCGATCACGGCGCAGGGATGATCACGCGTTACGCGCATCTCTCAGGGGTCGACGTCCGCGTCGGGCAGCGCGTTGCGCGCGGCCAGCGCATCGGCCGGATGGGCTCTACCGGCCGCTCGACCTCGACCCATCTTCACTATGAGATCCGGATCAACGGACAGGCGATCAACCCCCGTCGTTTCCTGGAGGCAAACCCCGATGTTCTCGAAATCCAGTCCCTCGCCAGCCGACGAAATGTCGATTCCAACCGGCGTGGCTAGCAACAGCGCGACCTTCTCGGTGCTCGGCGCCGACGTCACCGTGCGCGGCAACATCGACGCGACCGTCGATCTTCACGTCGACGGGTGCGTCGAGGGCGACATCCGCTGCATCACGCTGATCCAGGGCGGTAACAGCACGATCAAGGGCGGCGTCTCGGCCGAGCAGGCGCGCATCGCGGGCACCGTCGAAGGCTCGATCGCGGCCAAGGAGATCATCATCGAGGCTTCCGCGCGCGTGAGTGGGGACGTCGTCTACGAGAAGATCAGCGTGGCGACGGGCGGGCATATCGACGGGAGCTTCAAGCACAAGAGCCCGGGGACGGTGCGCGCGGAGGACGCGGGGCTCAAGCTGATCGAGACCAGCCCCGAGCCCGAGCCCGAGATGATCGACATCCAGGCCAACGCCTATTGAGACGCGGGGACACCCTAGTCGGTGTCCCCGCTCTCACTATCGCTTCAGCGGATCGTGCCCCCAGTTCATCAATGAGTAGCGCCACCGCGAGGTGACCTCGTTCGCCGGCCGCTGCGCGAGGTGCCGCCGCACGAATCCGACCACCTTGCGCATATGCACGTAATCCTCGTCGGTCAGCTCGGCCTTCCGTTTGCGCCTGATCTCGACGATCCGCCGCCCCGAGCGATGCCCGACGCTCTCGCCCTCGCCCTTGCCGTCCGGCCCCTTCCAGCCGACGCGCTTGCTCTCTTCGGTCTCGAGCCATTGCTCGAGCGCGGCGGGTGACATGTTCACCGCCGCGTCGAAAGCCTTCCAGATCTCGGTGGGGTCGTGCTTGCTCGCGGCCATGCGCTGCTCCTTCGGCCGGACAACGGCCCAGGCGAGCGCTTGATCCGCGGGCGGCACTTGCGGCAAGGACGCGCGATGGACGACTGGAAGCTCCCCTGGGTCGGCGGCTGCCGCTGCGGCGCGGTGCGGCTGCGCGTGACCAGGCCGCCGCTGATCGCAAGCGCCTGCCATTGCGCGGGCTGCCGCTCGATGAGCGCGAGCGCCTTCTCGCTCTCGCTCGGCCTCCCCGCCGACGGGCTCGAGATCGTGACGGGCGAGCCGGTCCTCGCCGGCCTCAACGCTGACCAGCATTATTTCTGCCCGCGCTGCATGACCTGGCTGTTCACGCGGCCGCCGGGGATGGACTGGTTCGTCAACCTGCGCGCGACGATGCTCGACGACCACGGCTGGTTCGAGCCCTTCATGGAGACCTTTACGGGGGAGAAGCTGCCTTGGGCGGAGACGGGGGCGAAGCGGAGCTTCGAGACGGTGCCCGATCCTTCCGAGTACGAGCCGCTGATGGAGACGTATGCGGCGGAGGCCGCGCGCCCTAGCGCCGGTCGCTCACCACTTCCCCGCCCTTGATCACCACATCGACATCCTCGAGCGCGCGCACATCGGCGAGCGGGTCGGCGTCGACCGCGATGAGGTCGCCGTAGCGGCCGACCGCGATCGCACCGACATCGGCCTCGCGCCCGAGCGCCTCGGCGCCGTTGCGCGTCGCCGCCTGCATCGCCTCCATCGGGGTCATCCCGTATTCGACCATATAGCGGAACTGGCCGCCCGCGCTGCCGTGCGGCATCACCCCCGCGTCCGATCCGAACGCCATCCGCGCGCCCGCCCGGTGCGCCGCGCGGAAATTGTCGCGCTGGAGCTGGGCGATCTCGCGGTCCTTGCGCAAATTCTCCTCGAGCACGCCGTATTGCGCGCCGAACTCCTGGGTGAAATCGGTGTTGAAGATGTCCATGACCAGGAAGGTGCCGCGCTCGCGGGCGAGGCGGATGCCCTCGGCGTCGATCAGGCTGGCGTGCTCGATCGTGTCGATCCCCGCGCGGATCGCGGCGCGGATGCCCTCCGCGCCATGCGCGTGGGCGGCGACACGCAGCCCCCATTGGTGCGCTTCCTCGGCGATC
>JACMKH010000201.1 GCA_014380205.1 Sphingomonadaceae bacterium | reverse complement strand
TCGCGGGATCGCAGCGCTCGCGCGTCCCGCAGCCGAGCGCCTGGATGAGGTCGGCGATCTCGCTGTTCGCGCCGATCTTGGCCATGGTCGCCGAGGCGACGTTGAGGATCTTGCCGCGGATCGGGAGCACCGCCTGGGTGCGCCGGTCGCGCGCCTGCTTGGCCGATCCGCCCGCGCTGTCGCCCTCGACGATGAACAGCTCGCTGCCCTCGGGGCCGTTCACCGAGCAATCGGTGAGCTTGCCGGGAAGGCGCAGTTTGCGCCCGCTGGTCGCGGTCTTGCGCTTGACCTCCTTCTCGGCCTTGCGCTTGAGCCGATCGTCCATCCGCTCGAGCGTGTAGGCGAGCAGCGCGCGGCCGCGCTCCATATTGTCGGCGAGGAAATGGTCGAAATGGTCGCGCACCGCGTTCTCGACCAGCCGCGCGGCCTCGGGGCTGGTCAGGCGATCCTTGGTCTGGCTCTGGAACTGCGGATCGCGCATGAACACCGAGAGCATCGCCTCGGCGCCCGCGACGACATCGTCGGCGGTGAGCTGCGCGGCCTTCTTCTGGCCGACGAGCTCGCCGAAGCCGCGGACGCCCTTGACCAGCGCCGCGCGCAGCCCCGCCTCGTGCGTGCCGCCGTCGGGGGTCGGGATGGTGTTGCAATAATAGCTGTAGGCGCCGTCGGACCACAGCGGCCAGGTCACCGCCCATTCGACCGAGCCCGCGCCGCCGGGAAAGTCCTGCTTGCCCGCGAAGAACTCGGCGGTTGCGCATTCGCGGCCGTTGACCTGCTCGCGCAAATGATCGGAGAGTCCGCCGGGGAACTGGAAGACGGCCTCGGCGGGCGTGTCGTCCGAAATCAGCTCGGGCGCACATTTCCAGCGGATCTCGACGCCCGCGAACAGATAGGCTTTCGAGCGCGCGAGCCGGTAGAGACGCTGCGGCTTGAACTTCGCGCCCTCGCCGAAAATCTCGGCATCGGGGGTGAAGGCGAGGCTGGTGCCGCGCCGGTTGGGCGTGTCGCCGATCCTCTCGAGCGCGGAGACCGCGTGGCCGCGGCTGTAATCCTGCCGCCAGAGCTGCTTCGCGCGCGCGACCTCGACCGTGAGCGCGCTCGACAGCGCGTTGACCACCGAGACGCCGACGCCGTGGAGCCCGCCCGAGGTCGCGTAGATCTTGTCGTTGAACTTGCCCCCCGAATGAAGCGTGGTGAGGATCACCTCGAGCGCCGACTTGCCGGGGAATTTGGGGTGGGGATCGACCGGGATGCCGCGGCCGTTGTCGGTGACCGTCAGCCGGTTTCCCGCCGCGAGGCTGACCTCGATCCGGCTCGCGTGTCCCGCGACCGCCTCGTCCATCGCATTGTCGAGCACCTCGGCGGCGAGATGATGGAGCGCGCGCTCGTCGTTCCCACCGACATACATGCCCGGCCGCCGCCGCACCGGCTCCAGCCCCTCGAGCACCTCGATCGAGGCCGCGTCATAGGCGTCGTGCCCGCTGGCCGGCGCGCTCGCGCCCGCGAACAGATCGTTCATGCTTTGGCCTATAGGAGTCGCCGACTCGCCGCGCCAGCGCCGCGCCGCGATTTATCCCCTCCCAAAGCAAACGGCGCGCGCCTCCCGAAGGAAGCGCGCGCCGCCGTTTCGCTTGCCGGAAGCTCCTAGAAGGAGAAGTCCGAAGCGCTGAGGTCCGCCGCCAGGACGCCGACGAGCACGATCGTGCTGCCGTCGTTGCCGTAGGCGACGACCGCGCCCTTGGCCGAGTCGGTGATCGTGAGGTCGTTGAACGAGTTGGGCCCGTTCTCGAAGCGGATGTTGTCGCCGTCGGCGAAATCGGTGATCTTGTCCTTCTCGAGGCCGACGCCATCGAAGATGAAGTCGTCGAGGCCCGGGCCGCCAGAGATCTTGTCGTTGCCGTCGCCGGCCTCGATCTTGTCGTCGCCCCCGTCGCCGCGGACCTTGTCGTTGCCGCCCTCGGCCTCGATGTCGTCGCGATCGGCGCCGCCGATCAGCAGATCGTTGCCGACGCCGCCGTCGAGGATGTCACGGCCGGCATCGCCGTAAAGCGAGTCATTGCCGTCGCTGCCCTCGAGGTCGTCGTTGCCGTCCTCGCCGCGAACGATGTCGTTGTCGTCCTCGCCGTCGAGCAGGTCGTTGCCGGTGCCGCCGAGGATCGTGTCGTTGCCGCTGTCGCCCTCGACGGTGTCATTGCCGTCCGCGCCGGTGATGAGGTCGCCGGCGTTGGTGCCGTTGAGCTCGTCATTGCCCGCACCGCCGGGAATGGTCGCCTCGATCACGGGCGGGGTCGCGGCCGCGTCGAGCGGCGAGAGCCTGCCCACTTGTGTACCCAGGTCCACGCCCGAGCCCTTCACTTTAGCCATTTTGAATGCCTTCCTACGCTACCGGTAAGCCACTGATTTACCGAATCATCACGCGGGCAAAGGGGGCCCGCGCCGCGCATCTAGGCGGGTGTCAAAATGTATGCAACACATACCGATAATATTTCGGGATCCCACACGGCGACGCGCGTCCCGCTTGCGGCGGGACGCGCGTCGCGTCGGATTGCAGGACGGTCAGCCGAAGAAGAAGTCCGACGCACTCAGATCGGAGGCCTGGATGTTGCGCACCGTGATCTGCGCGCCTTCGTCGCCGTAGGAGATCACGGCGTCGCCGTCGCCGTTGTTGGAGATCGTGAGCTCGCTGAACGAGTCGGGCCCGCCGGTAAACACGATCGTCTCGAGACCGTCGACAAAGTCCTTGATCACGTCGAGCTCGAAGCCGAGGCCGTCGAACACGAACGTGTCGTCATTGCCTCCGCCGGCCATTGTGTCGTTACCGTCGCCACCCTCGACGCGGTCGTTGCCCACAGCTCCCGAGACCTTATCGGAGTCGTCGGCGCCGAGGATCGTGTCGCGGCCCTGGCCGCCGATGATCGTGTCGTTGCCGTCGCTACCGTCGAGCGAATCGCTGCCGTCCTCGCCGAAGATCTTGTCATTGCCTTCTTCGCCATCGATGAAATCGTCGGTGCCGCCGCCGAACAGGCGGTCGTCGCCGTCATCGCCTTCGATATGGTCTCGGCCGTCACCGCCGTCGATCGTGTCGTTGCCGCCGTCCCCAGTGAGCGTGTCGTCGCCGCCGCGGCCTCGCATCAGGTCGGCGCCCTCCGTGCCGTTGATGTCGTCGGCGCCGCTGGTGCCGACAAAGGTGTCGTTCAGGCCGGGAGGCTGCTTCGCGAACGCGTCATCGTCCAGCGGCGAGGAGAGGAAGGGCGACGCCGCATTGAGCGCCCTGTCGCTCGCGGAAAGCTCGGTGAGCCGCGGGTTGCCGAAATTGCGTGCCATGATGATTGCCCTTCTACTCGCTGGTTACGATTGAGCGATCGCACTTTCCCGGCGACGCCCGGCCCCAAGAACGCCGGAGCTGTGGGGCGGTTGCGGGCCCAGCACCGTAAACGCGACGGCAGTGGGCTATCCACCCCGGTGCGGCCACGCCTTATCGCATCGCCGACACGCGCCGGCTTCGGCGTCAGCCTATCGCTCGATCGGCGTTTTCGCGCCGACATCCTTCCACGGCTGGCCGGTCAGCCGTCTGAGCCGGTCGCGCGCCGACCATAGCCAGGGGACGCGCCGCTCGGCGATGCCCGGTAGGCTGAACGGATCGAACCCCGTCCAGGGCAAAAACGGGTTGCGGCGGCCATAGGCCCAGACCTCGACGCGCGTTGACGGGCGCGCCGAGGGCCCCCGCGCGTGGAAACCGTGGGTGTCGCCGACGACGAGCGTGTTCGCGGGAACCGCGAACAGGCGCGGCGCGGGAAGGCCGAGCGCGGCGAGCTCCTCGCGATTGATCCGGAACGAGCCGCGCGAGGAGAGCCGGTCGACGCCGGCGGGCGCCTTGAGGCTCATTTCGCGCTCCCAGGCGAGGCGTTCGGGGGTCAGCCGGTGCGAACCGGGGACGTAGCAGAACGCGCCTTCGTCCTCGGCGACATCTGTGAGGAACAGCCAGGCCTTGACCGTGGCGTGGAAAGTGTCGGCGTGGAGATGCGTCTGCGGATCGGGCGGGCCTTCGCGGACCTGGTTGAGGATCGACTGGATATAGGTCAGCGGTTCCTGATCGAAGCTGCCCGCATAGCGGATCAAGCCCCGCCACACGGGGTTCACGAGCAGCGCGCGCGCCTCGGGGATCGCCGCGAGCGCGCGCGGATCGAGCGCCATGCGCCGCGTGATCGTGTCCCCCTGGACCATCTCGCGCGCGGGCAGCCGCGCCGCGAACACCTGCTCGCGCAGCCGTGCGAAGCAATTGGCGGGTAGGAAGTCGCGTTTCTCGACGAAGCCATCGCGGTCGAACGCCGCGCGATCGGCCGGATCGACGAGCCGCCCGAG
>JACMKH010000200.1 GCA_014380205.1 Sphingomonadaceae bacterium | reverse complement strand
GGCGCGAGCGCCGGGCTTGCCGCGACATCGGCCCCGCCGAGCAGCGCGCCGTCGCAGAATTGGCCGGGCACCACCGCGTTCATTCCGGAGTGGATCGCCTGGCCGCGCGACGCCGCGGCCGCGAGCGAATTGCCCTCGATATGGCGCGTGTCGCTGACGGCCCCCTCGCGGAACAGCGCGATTTCGATGGCCCCGATCGTAACCGGCGTCTCGCCCCGGTTGATCACCGCGACATTCTGGACGAACAGGCTGTCGACCTGCCGCAGCGGCGCGAGCGGGTGGCTGTGGATCGCATCCGCCGGGCAGAAGCGAATTTCGAGCACGGCGGGCGGCAGCGCGGCGGGCGGCGGCGCGGCGGACGCCTGCATCGCCGCCGCAAGCAATAAGCTTAACATGGCTTTTCTCCCTCGGCATCAAGACGTATCCATGAAGCGCGACGCGGGAAAGCGCGATCGCGCCGCGTTCGCCTTGCGCAACCGTGTCCGGCTGTGGTTGTGAGGGACTGGCGCGCGGCGCCGATTCGCCAGACGTGGGGGCCGGCTCAATTCGCATGCCGAGCTTACCATTATCGGGAGACCATGGATGAAGACCCGCGCCGCCGTCGCCTTCGAGGCCAAGCAGCCGCTCGAGATCGTCGAGGTCGATCTCGACGGGCCCAGGGAGGGCGAGGTGCTCGTCGAGATCAAGGCGACGGGGATCTGCCATACCGACGCCTACACGCTCGACGGCCTCGACAGCGAGGGTATATTCCCTTCGATCCTCGGCCATGAGGGCGCGGGGGTGGTGCGCGAGGTCGGGCCGGGGGTGAGGTCGGTCGCGCCGGGCGATCACGTCATCCCGCTCTACACGCCCGAATGCCGCCAGTGTAAGTCGTGCCTTTCGGGCAAGACCAACCTCTGCACCGCGATCCGCGCGACGCAGGGCAAGGGGCTGATGCCCGACGGGACGAGCCGCTTCAGCCACAAGGGCGAGACGATCTACCATTATATGGGCTGCTCGACCTTTTCGAACTTCACCGTGCTCCCAGAGATCGCGGTCGCCAAGATCCGCGAAGACGCGCCGTTCAACTCGAGCTGCTACATCGGCTGCGGCGTCACCACGGGGGTCGGCGCGGTGGTCAACACCGCCAGGGTCGAGCCGGGATCGAACGTCATCGTGTTCGGGCTCGGCGGGATCGGGCTCAACGTGCTCCAGGGCGCGAGGATGGTCGGCGCGGACAAGATCGTTGGCGTCGATATCAACGACGCGCGCGAGGAATGGGGCCGCAAGTTCGGCATGACGCATTTCGTCAATCCCACGAAGATCGAGGGCGACGTGGTCCAGCATCTCGTCGAGCTGACCGACGGCGGCGCTGACTACACCTTCGACTGCACGGGCAACACGACCGTGATGCGCCAGGCGCTCGAGGCGTGCCACCGCGGCTGGGGGACCTCAATCATCATCGGCGTCGCCGAGGCGGGCAAGGAGATCGCGACGCGGCCCTTCCAGCTCGTCACCGGAAGGAACTGGCGCGGCACAGCGTTCGGCGGGGCCAAGGGGCGCACCGACGTCCCCAAGATCGTCGACTGGTATATGAACGGCAAGATCGAGATCGACCCGATGATCACGCACCTGCTCAGCCTCGACGAGATCAACAAGGGCTTTGACCTGATGCATGCGGGCGAGAGCATCCGCAGTGTCGTAGTGTATTGAGCAGAGAAGGCACCGCAACGTTCGATGGGACTGAGGATGGACGATCGAAATAGGTCAAGCTCTGGCGGCAGATCTAGCCTCGGCGCAGGCGTTGACCGGCGAACGCTGCTTAAGACTGCGGCAGCTGTTCCCATCGCAATGGCCAGTCCGGCGTTTGGCGAAGAGCGGCTTTTGGTCGTGGACATGCATGCCCATTTTTTCAATGCTGCAGATTTGCCGATCGCCGGGTTCGGGAAGCATGTCCTGCAGCACGGCGAGCTCGGCCGCCATCGCGCCGGGCGTGCGGTGATCGATCTTCTGGCCGGGCTCGTGCAGCGCATCGCGGCTGATGCCGACGAGGAGCTGACGGCGATCGGTCAGGGAGAAGAATGGACTCCGGAAACATTCGGTACTGCATCGGCCGAATTCGTCGAAAGCCGCACGTCGGAGCTTGAGAGTCGTGGGACCGCCGGCGATCCCGATCTCGTCCGGTCTTACCAAGACTTGACGGCAGCCTTAGCCGCCGATGCAGGTTATGACGCCGCATTGGTAGCGAACGCCAGGACGTTCTCTTTGGCGGAGTCCGGAAGCGATGCCCAATCGTTCCAGAGGCAGCTGAACGCGTATTCCTTCGCTGCGGTGGCGAACAAGGTGGAGAGCGCGGCATTCGCCGACCCGGGCGTCGTGCTGGAACACCGCAGCAGCACGGAAATGAACATATTCGGTGATTGGGAGATCCCCATCCTCGGTGAGGTCAGCCGCTCGGTAGGCTGGGCCTATCTGATGGGAAAGACGCGTCGCAGCCATATTATGAAATTTCTTGAATCCTACAGCGGGGAGAGCGCGACCCCCGGAATGGCCGTGAATCACCTCGTCGATTATGACTACTGGCTGGACGACACGCCGGCCGAAGGGTCCGCTCCTCTCAAGCAGGTTCAAGTATTTTCTCGCTTGTCCGAGCAATTCGCGGACCGCGTTGACATACGAACATTCGCCGGTTTTTGTCCGCTTCGCCATGCAATTGAAACTCTCGGCGGTGACCAAATTCTGTTCGACCAGTACAAACCGCTTGTAGCGAGCGGCGCGATCGCTGGTTTCAAGATGTATCCCCCTATGGGCTTCAGGCCTTGGAATAATGCGGCGCTGAACGATGAGGATTTCGATCCGCAGGGCCGCGCCCCCCGAACCGCGCTGGATCGGTGGCAGGCGGCGGGAGGTACATCAGATTTGTGTAGAGCGCTCGACGACTCGCTGGCCCAATTTTACCAGTGGTGTGCGGATAATGCTGTACCCATCATGGCTCATGCTGGCTCAGGAAACGAGGCCGGAGATGGTTTCGGCCAGCGCGCTAACCCGGTCTGGTGGGAGCCAGTGGCCAGCCAGTATCCGATCCGCCTGTCTCTCGGCCATCTGGTCAACAATGCCGAGCCGTTCGTCGAAGCGGTTCGCCAAGGCCCCCCTTATCGCGAAAACGTATGGGCGCTGCATGGATCTCGCAGGCTGCTGGACAAAGAGAATCAAGCGATTCGCGCCGAGGTTTACGGCGATCTCGGCTACATGCCTGAGCTCATCGATAACCCGCGATTGGCAGCGGACTTTTTTAAGGCGCTACTGCGGGTTTTCGGCGACAAGGACTCCGATCTAAGCCGGATTCTTTATGGATCGGACTGGATCATGCTCGGCCGCGAGCGACATTACGAGCGAAATCTCGATCAGATGATCAATGGGATGCGAGCAGCGCGCTATACGCCGGCGCAACAGGAGAACATCCTGTTCCGGAACGCGCGACGCTTCCTGCGCCTGTAAGTTTATCGTACTGCAATCGCCCAGCGGTTGCGAAGCCGAACGTCGGGAGACCGTGTTGAAAACACAATCCGAAAACTATCGCACTGCGGTGTCAAGGGGCGGACCGATGTCCCCAGGATCGTCGACTGGTATATGTCGGGAAAGATCGAGATCGACCCGATGATCACGCACCTGCTGTCGCTCGATGAGATTAACAAGGGGTTCGATCTGATGCACGCGGGCGAGAGCATCCGCAGCGTCGTCGTCTTTTGAGGAGGAGAGAACCATGTTCAGCCATGTCATGCTCGGCGCGGACGATCCCGCCGCGGTAAAGCCTTTCTACGACGCGACGCTCGGCGCGCTCGGCGCGCAACCGGGGATGATCGATGACAAGGGCCGGCTCGTCTACATGCACAGCGGCGGCATCTTCATCGTGTCGAAGCCGATCGACGGCGAGCCCGCCTGCCACGCCAACGGCGGCACCGTCGGCTTCGCGGCCGCCTCCCCCGAGCAGGCCTCCCCCGAGCAGGCCGGCGGCACCACCTGCGAGGATCCGCCGGGCGTG
>JACMKH010000199.1 GCA_014380205.1 Sphingomonadaceae bacterium | reverse complement strand
GGCGGCGCCAACGCCGGCGAGGCCTATGTGATCTTCGGCAAGGCCCCGGCGGCGGCGGTCAACCGGACGGGCGCGGCGGGCGGCCAGGTCATCCGCGGCGGCGCGTTCGACGACACGTTGTCGGGGGTGGGCGGCGACGACACGCTCGACGGCGGCGGCGGCGCCGACCGGCTCAAGGGCGGCAAGGGCAAGGACTCGTTCGTGCTCGACAGCGTATCGCCCGCCGACGCCGACAAGATCGCCGACTTCGACGCCGTCAAGGACCTGATCGCGCTTGAAGGCGACGCTTTCGGGCTTCCCGAAGGCGCGCTCGCGGCTAACCGGTACGTCGTCGGCAATGCCGCGGAGGATGCCAACGACCGGCTGATCTACAACGCCGCCAACGGCAAGATATTCTTCGACGCCGATGGAACGGGCGCGCAGGCGCAGGTGCTGATCGCGACGCTGACCGGCGCACCGAACTTGGCGGCCGCGGATATCGTGGTGATCTGACGGCGCGGCTTCCCCAGGGAGAAACTTTTCTCACGGCTTCCACTTAATGACCCGATCGGACCGCATTTCCCGCCTAGCTTGATAGGCGTCCAATCGACGGGCGCGCCGCATCCACGGGGAGAGTACCGATGCCTACGCTTATCGACCAATTCGACCTCAGCGGGACCTGGGTCGGGATCGCATACAACGCGCTGACGGGCGAGCTCTACGCTTACAAGAGCTCGGGGGCGACGATCGATCGGTACGACACCGACGGCAATCTGCTCGGCAGCTTCGCGCGGCCCGGCGAGTCGGCCAATGACTTCGATCTCGACGTCGTGCCCGAGGACATCTCGCTGGGCGGAACCGGTGTTCCCGCGGGGAGCGCGCTCGTCATCAACGGCGAAACCGGCGTTGCCGAAATTTATGCCGTCGATCCGATCACCGGGGGGGTCATCGCGACGCTCTCGACCGGCTTCGGCGCGTCCCACGTCGTCGGCGGCGCCTATCACGCCGAGCGCGGCACCTTTTTCCTCGTGCAGGACAAGGTGGCAGCGGACGCGATCGACAACAGGGTCGCCGAGATCGACATGGCGACCGGCGCCGTTCTCAACGAGTTCGATGTCGACGCCGGCGGGTTCACGATCAATTACGGCGATATCGAGGTTGATCCGGTCACGGGCGACCTGCTCATGGTAAGCAGCGACGAGACGAGCATCTTGCGCATGACGCCGGACGGCGCCGAGGTCGAGCTGCTCGCGCTGCCGGTAGGCGTTTCCAGCCTCGCGGGCATCGCGCTCGATCCCAATGACGCCGGGCATGGCTGGGTAATCAGCAAGAGCGGCACGGTCAGCGAGCTTTCGGGGCTCGCCGAAATCGCGGTCCAATCGGGCGGCGCGGGCGGAGACGTGCTGTCCGGCGCAAGCGGGGCCGACAGCATCGCCGGGCTCGACGGCAACGACGCGCTCTCGGGCCTGGGCTCGCTCGACACGCTCGACGGCGGCGCGGGCAGCGACAGCCTTTCGGGGGGCGATGGCCGCGATCGGCTGTTCGGCGGCGCTGGTTTCGACACGCTCGATGGCGGCGCGGACGCCGACACGCTCGACGGTGGCGGCGGAAACGATTGGGCCGATTATTCGAGCGCCGCCGCGCCGGTGCGCGCGGACCTGCAGACGCCCTCGACCAACGCCGGCGACGCGTTCGGCGACAGCTATGTCTTGATCGAGAATCTGCGCGGATCGTTGGCGAGCGACTTATTGTTCGGCGACAAGAAGGCGAACCAGCTCGAAGGCGCCGGCGGCGACGACGCGCTCAATGGCCGCAAGGGCGACGACACACTCGCCGGCGGTGCGGGCAAGGATACGCTGACCGGATCGACCGGCGCCGACCGCTTTGACCTCGCGAGCCTCTCCGCGGCCGACGCCGACCGGATCGCCGACTTCGCCGGCGGCGAGGACCAGATCGGGCTCGACAGCGATGCCTTCGGGCTTCCCGAGGGCGCGCTCGCGGCGAACCAGTTCGTCGTGGGCACCGCCGCGCAGGACGGCAATGATCGGCTGATCTACAATGACGTCAACGGCAAGCTTTTCTTCGACGTGGACGGGACCGGCGGAACCGCGCTGGTGCTGATCGCGACGCTGCGCGGCGCGCCGGCGCTGGGCGCGGCCGATTTCATCGTAATCTGAGCCCAGCTTGACTCGGCCGTCCGCGCGGGACTAGCGGCGAGGCACGCGAAGGTGCCGCCTTGGGGCGGTCAAAAGGGAAGCCGGTGGAAATCCGGCGCTGTGCCCGCAACTGTGAGCGGCGAGCTTCCATACGCCACCGGACGATCCGGGAAGGCGGGGGACGGCGAGCGAGCCGCGAGTCAGGAACCTGCCTTCGGGGTTCCCCGCAAATTAACAATTTGCGGGGGCCCCTTCGCGGTCGTCCGCGCCCGGCCGGGACCAGCCGTCAGCGTGGGAGGAGAGCCCTGCCCTCCTCCTTCGTGACGACAGGAATGTCGTTGCGAAGGAGAAAGATGAGCGCACTTCTTTTCATTTTGTTGCAAGCAGTGACAGCCGATTCCGCCTCATCGGCCGACGCCGTCGAGCGCGAGATTCTGGTCACCGCCTCGCGCGCGCCGGTCGCGGCCGATTCGATCGGCGTCTCGGCGACCGTGATCGGCGAGGCGCGGATCGAGGCGCTCGGCGAGGTCCAGGCAGTCGATCTGCTGCGGCTCATCCCAGGCGTTTCGGTCGCGGTGTCGGGATCGCGCGGGACGCAAACGCAGCTGCGCATCCGCGGCGGCGAGGCCAACCACAGCCTCGTTTTCATCGACGGCATCGGCTTCAACGACCCCGCCGCGGGCAACGAGTCGCGCTTCGAGAGCTTCTCCGCCGATGGGATCGGTCGGATCGAGGTGATCCGCGGGCCGCAATCAGCGCTTTGGGGATCGGAGGCCTTGGGCGGCGTGATCGCGCTCGAAGGCCCCGACCCGCTGCGCGGCGACCGGCTCGACGCGACGATCGAATATGGCTCGCGCGACAGCGCGCGCGCGGCGCTCGCGGGGACGCTCGGCGACGCGCGTCATGGCGTCACGCTCACCGCGAGCCATGCGCGGAGCGACGGGATCGACATCGTCGGCGGCGGCGCGGGCGACCGCGACGGGTTCGAGAACACCACGCTGGCGTTGCGCGCGGTGACGCGGCCCGCGCCCGATGGCGAACTCGGCATCGCCGCGCGCCATATCGCGGCGGAGAGCGAATTCGACGGCTTCGATCCGCTGAGCTTCCTACGCGCCGATACGCTCGACCGATCCGAGAGCGACACATCGGCGGTGCGCGGCTGGGCGGCGCTCGGGCTCGGTCCCGCCGCGCCCTGGTCGATCACCGCCGAGGCGCAATATCTGACCAGCGGCAACGACAATTTCCTCGGGGATGCGCCGCTCAATCGCACCTCGGCCGAGCGTTTCGTCGTCGGCGGGCAGATCGAGCGGCGGATCGCGGTCGCGGGAAGCCGGCACGCGCTGATCGCGGCGACCGAGCGCGAGGACGAGAATTTCGCCGCGCGCGACCAGCAGTATTTCGGCCTCACCGATCAGGACCGCTCGCGCGGGCGCACCGCCTTCATCGGCGAATGGCGTGCCGAATGGGGGCGCAGCATCGTCACCGACCTCGCGGTGCGCCACGACGATTTCAACGCCTTCGCCGACGCCACGACGATCCGCGCGGCGGCGACCGCCGAGGTCGTCGAGGGGTTGCACGTGCGCGGCTCATGGGGCGAGGGGATCGCGCAGCCGACCTTCTTCGATCTCTACGGCTTCTTCCCGGGGAGCTTCGTCGGCAATCCCGATCTCGCGCCCGAGCGTGCGCGGGGGTACGAGGTCGGCGTCGAATGGCGCGGCGAGAGGGTCGTGCTCTCGGCGACGGGGTTCCGCTCGGCGCTGCGCGACGAGATCGTCCCGGTGTTCGATTCGGGCACATTTCTCTCCTCGACCGCCAACGCGAGCGGCAAGAGCCGCCGTCAGGGGATCGAGCTCGCCGCCGCGCTCGCGCCGCTGCCGGGGCTCAGGATCGACGTAAACTACACCTTGCTCGACGCCGACGATCAGCAGGTCGTGGAGGGATTGCGGATCCGCGAGGTGCGCCGCCCGCGCCACGGCGCCAGCCTCGCGCTCGACTGGGAGACCGGGCCGCTATTGATCGGCGCGTCCTTCGCCTATGTCGGCGCGCGCAAGGACGCGGATTTCGACGTTTTCCCGGCGCCTTCGGTGACGCTTGGCGACTATGTGCTCGCCAACGCGCGGATCGCGTGCCGGATCGGGGATGTCGAGCTTTTCGCGCG
Organism: Sphingomonadaceae bacterium; assembly: GCA_014380205.1. Taxonomy (GTDB): domain Bacteria; phylum Pseudomonadota; class Alphaproteobacteria; order Sphingomonadales; family Sphingomonadaceae; genus Parasphingopyxis. The sequence continues at coordinate 1,182 of JACMKH010000199.1, read as the reverse complement.
CGTCGAGAATCTGCTCGACGCGCATTACCAGGATGCGTTCGGCTATGCGACGCCGGGGATTGGGGGCCATGCGGGCGTTCGCCTTCGCCTTGGGGATTAGCCTCGCGCTTGCGGGAGGAGGGGCTGGCGCGACGCCCCGCCGCGTCGCTTCGCTCAACCTGTGCGCCGACGAGCTCGTGCTGCTGATCGCCGCGCCAGAGCAGATCGTGTCGGTGACGCATCTCGCGCGCGATCCCGACGAGTTTCCGTTCTGGACGCTTGCGCGGCGCTACCCCGCCAATGACGGGAGCATCGTCTCGGTCGCGGGGATGCGGCCCGATCTGATCGTGACGATGGGGGGGCTCGGGCGCGACCGCGATTGGCTCGCGCGAAGGATCGGGGCGGGACTGGTGGACCTGCCCTTTCCCCAATCGATCGCCGATGTCGAAGCGTCGATCGAGCGGCTTGGCGGCGTGCTCGGACGCGAGGCGCGCGCGGCCGCGCTGATCCGCGCAATCCGCCGCGCGCGCCGCGATGTTCCGACCCGCGCGGTCGAGACGGCCTATCTGAGCGGCGGCGGGCTCAGCCTCTCGGCCTCGGGCCTCGGTGCCGAATGGATGGCGCTCGCCGGGCTCATCCAGGCGGCGCTGCCCGGCGATCGCGTCACCAGCGAGCGGCTGTTGAGCGACCCGCCGGCGGTCGTGCTGCGCAGCAATTACCGCGGCAATCAGGCGTCGCGTGCGTCGCGTTGGCCGGGCTTCGGGCTGCTCGGCCGGCTGCCGCACCTGCGCACCATCGATACGGACGGCCGCCGCTGGACGTGCATGGGGCCGAGCCTGCTCCCTGAAATCGCACGACTGCGGCGGGAGGTGGCGCGATGAGAGCCTTCGGTTGGCTGGCGCTCGGGCTGGGCGTGCTGGCGCTCAGCCTGCTTTCGCTCGGCCTGCCGCTCGGCTCGCTCCCCGCGCTGTTCGAGAGCGATCCCGCGCTTGCGACAACCATCCTGATCGAGCTCCGCCTCCCCCGCGCGCTCCTCGCCTTGGCCTATGGCGCGATCCTCGGCGCCAGCGGCGCGGCGATCCAGGCGCTGTTCGCCAACCCGCTTGCCTCGCCCGACATCACCGGCGCTACGGGCGGCGCGGCGCTCGGCGCGGTGGTCGCGAGCTATCTGATCGGCGTGACCGGCGCGCTCGGCGTCGCGCT
>JACMKH010000198.1 GCA_014380205.1 Sphingomonadaceae bacterium | reverse complement strand
GCGGGCAGATCGAGCTCGTAGCCGCCCTCCCCTCGCCGCACCTCGAGCACCCCCGCCTTGCGCGTGCGAAAGCGCACCGCGTCGCCCGCGCCCGGTTGCCCCAACACCCAATGCCCGCTCGCGAGCGTCGCGTGCCCGCACATCGCGACCTCGGCGGCGGGGGTGAACCATCGCAAATCATAATCGACGCCCTGCTCGTCCGAGGCGATCAGGAAGGCGGTCTCGCTGAGATTATTCTCGGCCGCAATCGCCTGCATTACCGTGTCGTCGAGCCACGCGTCGAGCGGCATCACCGCCGCCGGATTGCCCTCGAACGGGCGCTCGGCGAAGGCGTCGATCTGGATCAGGGGGAGGCGGGTCATAAGCGTTCCTCAATCACGGATAGAGCAGCCCTTCGTCCCAGCCGTGGCGGGTCCGCGTGAACAGCCGCCGGTGGTGGAGCCGGTGCGCGCGGTCCTCCCAGAACTCGATCCGGTCTGGGAGGAGCCGGAAGCCCGACCAGTGCGGCGGGCGCGGCACGTCGCCGTCCTCGAAGCGCGCGACCATCTCGGCGTAGCGCGCCTCGAACAGCGCGCGGCTCTCGAGCGGCCGCGACTGGTCCGAGGCCCAGGCTCCGAGCCGCGAATCGCGGCTCCGCGTCGCGAAATAGACGTCGGCCTCGGCGTCCGAGACCTCGAGCACCCGACCCTCGGCGCGCACCTGGCGGCGCAGCGACTTCCAGTGAAACAGGATGGCGGCCCGCCCGGCGCCGGTCAGCTCCTCGGCCTTGCGGCTCTGCATGTTGGTGTAGAAGACGAACCCGCGCTCGTCGTGCCCCTTGAGCAGCACCATCCGCAGCGAAGGCTGAAGGTCGCTCCCGACCGTCGCCAACGCCATCGCCTCGGCGTCATTGGGCTCCCCAGCCTGCGCCTCGGCGAACCAGGTTTCGAATAGCGCATGGGGGTCTTCGCTCATTGCCGCGCACTAGAGCCTGATCGTGTGAGGTGGAAGCGCCTCGAGCTTCCGCCGAAAATGTGAATGGCAGCTTGCGGCGCCTCGTCTCCCCTCCCTGCAAGGGAGGGGAGTCAGCCTCGCCATCGCCAGGCTCTTAACAATGGTCTAGCCTCCCGGGCCCCTCAAAGCACCCGCACCCTCGGCTCCGCCCGCTCCTCCCCGAGCATGAGCTCGGTCATCGCCCAGACCATCGCGTCGGCGCGGTCGGGCGAGCTTCCCGGCCCCTCATAGCTGCCGCCCCAGGCGAGACCCGTGAGCTCGTCCTCGAGCTCAGGGAATCGCCCGGCGAACTTCGCCTGCCCGCTCTCGAACAGCGTCGCGATCGGCGCCGCGCGCGCCGCCTTTCCTTCGGCGGCGTGGACCAGCCGCACCGGCCTCTTGATGCCCGCGCCCTTGAGCACGGTCTCGACCATCCGCCCGCCGTTGTTCGCCTCGGCAACCACGCGCGCGTCCCACATCGCCGCCGCCGCCGCGACCTTGCGCGCCCAGCCCTCGGGCGAGGCCCCCGAGACGCTGTGATCGGCGAGCACATGCGCGATGCCCTCGCGGTCCACCCCGCACGCGACGATCCCGCATGTCCCCTCGAACGAAGCCGGCGGATCGACGCCGACGATCGTCCGGACCGGGGACACCGTATTCGGTGTCCCCGGTCCCATTCCCGAACGCATCCCGTCAATTCCCTTCCGCGTCCACAGCGCCCCCGCCGCCTCGCTCATCATCTCGCCCTCGAGCTCCTGCCGCCCGAAGCGCGTCCCCGCGTAGCTTCGCGTCATCGCCGCGAGATGCGCGCGCGGCAGGTGCGGGTTGGCGAAGCTCGTCCCGCCGGTGACTTCCGCGTCGGGATCGCCGATGATCGCCTTGAGCGCCGCGATCGGCCGTGGCGTCGTCGTCACCAGCGCGCGCGGCCGCTCGCCGCATCGCAGGCCGAGCATCAGATTGTCCCATGTCTCCTTGGCCTGCTTCCATTTGGCGAGCTCGTCGCACCAGGCGAAATGATGCTGCGGCCCCCTCAGTCTGTCAGCCTTGGCCCCCGAGTAGATGTGCGCCTCGGCTCCATTCGCGAAGATGAGCCGCCCGAGGCTCGGCCGCCACTTCAAGCGCGCGCGCTCCTCGCCCTGGCGCGCGACCGCGATCAGCCCGCTCGGCCCTTCGATCATCAGCGATCGCGCATCGGCCATGCTCGCGGCGACCAGCGCGAAGCTCGCGCCCGGATGCGCGCGCGCGAGCGCGCT
>JACMKH010000197.1 GCA_014380205.1 Sphingomonadaceae bacterium | reverse complement strand
GCTATGGGCGACGAGGCCGATCCGTCGGCGATCGCCGCCGCCGCGCGCGCGGCGGGCGCGACCTTGTGCCTGCCGCGCCTCGGCGAGGAGGGGACGATGGATTTCGTGATCTCGGACCTCGATATCGCGGCACTCGTCACCGGGCCGTTGCGCATCCCCCAGCCCGGTCCCGACGCGTCGATCGTCGAGCCCGATCTGATCGTCGCGCCGCTGCTCGGCTTCGATCGCGCGATGGGGCGGATCGGCCAGGGCAAGGGCTATTACGACCGCGCCTTCGTCGCGCATCCCGACGCCTTCCGGCTCGGGCTCGCATGGTCCGCGCAAGAGGCGCCCACGATCCCGATGGAGCCGTGGGACATGCGACTCCACGCCGTGCTCACCGAGCGCGAATGGATCGGCGCGGCGCCATGACGGCGAGCTGGCGCAAGCCATTCGGAATGTTCGCGATCATGCTGCTGATCATCGCCTGGTGCGCGCTCGTCGCAAGCGCATCGAGCGAGGTCGGCCGGCTGCACTGGCTCGCCCAGCTCGCGGTCTACGCGACCGCGGGGATCGTCTGGGCGCTGCCGCTGCGGCCGGCGCTGCGCTGGATGGAGACCGGCCGGTGGCGGCGGGCGCGCTGACGTGGGTACCTTCTATCTCCACATCGGCATGCACAAGACCGCGAGCTCCTCGTGCCAGCATCTGTTCGAGGACAGCCGCGCGCTGCTCGCCGCCGAAGGGCTTCACTATTTCAAATCTTACGACGCCAACCACAGCTTCTTCCTGATGAGCTTCTTCGAGGCCCAGCAACGCGACATCGGGCGGCTCATCGCGGCGAGGCACGCCGACCCGCGCTACGCCCGCGAGCGCGAGGCGCTGTGGCGGGACTGGCTGGGTTTCCTGGCGGATACGGGCCGATCGGGTGACGATGCGCTGGTCTCGGCCGAATTGGGCGGGTTCCTCGAGAAGCCGGCGACGATTCGTCTCCGCGATCAAGTGCTCGCCCGCTTCGATCGCATGGTCGTGCTTATGCTGATCCGGCCTCCGCTGTCGTTCGCGCGCAGCGCCGCGCTACAGCGGCTCAAGGGCAGCCATTCGCTCGAGGCGCTGGCGATGGGCCTGCCGCGTCCCGGCTATCGCCGCCGGCTCGAGACCTATGAGAAGCTGCTCGGCGCCGGCAACATCCGCCTTGAGCTGTTCCACCCCGAGCGGATGGTCGCGGGCGATCCGGCGCAGACGTTGCTCGCGATGATGGGGAAGGCAGGCCAGGCTGTCGCCGGGTTGCGCGCGCCGCGGATCAACGAAGCGCTCTCCAGGACGGGGGCCAAGCTGCTGTCGGCGTTGCAGGTTATACGACGCGACCCTAACGCCGAATCGCGCTTGCCCTCCATGCTGCGCGACGCGCTGCTGACGCTGCCCCGCGCGCCCTTCGATTATCGCCTCCTCTTGAGCGGCGCCTATGCCGATCGACCATTGCCGCCAGCCTGGACCAACCTCGCGCAAGCAATCCCTGGCGACCGATTCACGCTTCCCGCCGAGGTCCAGAACGCAATTACCCGCGCATTGCGCGAGGACGTCGAATGGGCGTCGGCGCGCCTCGGCGCGGATATCTGGGCGTATGACACGCCGCGCGATCCCGACGCGCCCACGCTCGCCGAGCTGACACACATCGACGATGCCGACGCCAAGGCGATTGTCCGACATCTGGCGGGCGGCGGGCCGACGGCGAATGCCGCAAACACGCCACTCCATTCCCTCGCGCGCATGGCCGATTGCTAGATGGGAACCTTTTTCCTCCACATCGGCATGCACAAGACCGGAACCACGGCGGCGCAGCAGCTGTTCGCCGAGCAGGCCGAGCTGCTCCGCGCGCAGGGACTGCATTATTTCTCGACACGCCGCCCCAACCACAGCTTCCTGCTGACAACGCGCTACGACCCCGACCGGCTCGACATGACCCAGCCGGGCGTGCCGGCGGTGTTCGCGTCGCTCGATCGCGCGCGTCACGAGAAATTGTGGAGGCGGTGGGGGCGGTTCCTGGACGATGTCGGCGCATCGGACGAGGACGCGCTGGTCTCGGCCGAGGCGGCGGGGCTGTTGCCCGAGGACGAGATCGAGCGGCTGCGCGACAAGGTGCTCACGCGCTTCAACCGGATGATCGTGCTGATGCTCGCGCGCCCGCCGCTCTCCTACGCGCAGAGCGCGGCGCAGCAGCGGCTCAAGAACCGCGTTTCGCTGCCCGACAGCGAGCTCAAGCCGCCGCTGCCGCAATATCGCGCGCGGCTGCTCGGCTATGTCGGCGCGCTCGGCAACGAGAATATCCGGCTCGAGATATTCCACCACGACCGGCTCGTGGCGGGCGACCCTGCGCAGACTCTGCTCAAGATGATCGGCAAGGATCGGCCCGAGCTCGCCGAGCTGCGCTCGCCGCGCGCCAATGAATCGATCTCGATGACGGCGGCCAAGCTGCTCTCGGCGCTGCAGACCGCGCGCGAGCATCCCGAACGGCTGAGCGAGATTCCCGAGCCCGTGCTCAGCGCGCTGCGCGCGCTCTCGCCATTCTACCGCTTCGCCGATATCGAGGCGGGCGCGCTGGTCGGAGGCTTCCTGCCGCGCCGGCTGGTCGAGCTGATCCGGACGATTCCCGGTGACAAGTTCACGCTGCCACTCGAGATCCAGCGCGCGGTGCCGGCGCTCGCGGGCCGCGACGCGGGCTGGCTCTCCAAACAGCTCGGCGCCAACATCGAGGATTTCGACGTTCCGGTCGACGACGACGCGCCGACGCTCGCCGACGCGACGCGGATGGAGCCCGACGAGATCGAGCCGATCGTCGCGCATCTGGCCGACGCCCCGGAGCAGCCGGGCGGGGCCTGATCTCGGTTATTCGTCCGAATCCGCCATCGCTTCGCGCCTCGACGAGACGGCCGACGATTTGCCGCTGGTCTTGGCGCGCGGCTTGCCGGGCGTGAAGCGCGACTCGACGAAGATCACGCCGCGCGCGCGCTCGTCGAGCGCGTCGGGCTCGCAAAACCGCTCGGAAACGATCTTGACCTCGCTGCTCCTGCCCGCGCGCAGCTCGACGACATGGTCGAACTTGACGAGCTGCGCCGGGTAGAGCAGCGGCGAGGTCCGCGTGACGTCGTCGATCGTGATGGTGAGGCGGTTGTGCAGATAACGGCTCGCGAAATCGGGGTTCCACAGCCTGAGCTCGACCGCGTCGACATCCTCGAGCGCGCGGAAGCGGAAGCTGAATTCGGGCGAGATCCAGCCGTCCGAATACATCTCGCCCTTATAGTCGAGCAGCTCGGCGAGCGGACTCGACAGGCGATCAAGCGATATTCGGGCGGTCTTTTCCAAACCCCAGATCCTCCAGAATGTCGGTCAGCGCCTCGGCGAAGCGCTCCTCCGAGCAGTGCGCGCGCATGAAGGCGAGCCCGTCTTCGCGCAGGGCCGTCCAAGCCTCCTCGTCGTTGTAGAGCTCGACGCAGCAGTGCGCGAACGCCGCTCCGTCGAGCTCGCCGGGCGCGAGCACGGGCACGTCCGCGAGCGACAGGCCCGGCTCGACGAGCTGCGCGCGGAGCAGCGGCGTGACCACCGAGGGCAGCCCGAGCGACATCGCCTGATGCACCTTGTGCGGCACTCCGCCCGCGAAGCGCGTCGGCGCGACGAACACGCGCGCGGCGTCGAAATGCGGGCGCAAATCCTCGACCGGGCCGATCAGCTCGATCCCCTCGGTCTCGGTCAACAGCTTGGGCGGTGGCACCGAGGCGCGCCAATAGCCGACCACCGCGAGCGTCGCGTCGGGAATTGCCTCGCGGATGCGCGGATGCACCTCGCGCGCGTACCAGAGCAGCGAATCGAGATTGGGCGATTCACGCTCGTGGATCGCGCCGCAGAACAGAAAGCCCGCGCGGGCCGCGAAATCGCGCGGCGTCGGCGCGGCTGGCAAGGTGTGGCCGAGCACATGGACGGGCTTGGCGACAGCGGCGCTCGCGGCGTCGTGATCGAGCGCGTTGACCGTGATCAGCGCGTCCATCGCCTCGCCCGCGCTGAGCTCGTTGCGGATCATCGCCTCGACGTCGCGATCGACGCTCCGGCCGACCACCGCCTCGACCTCGATCTCGCGCGTCGCGGCGATCGCCTCGGTGTCGCCGATCATCCGCGCGTCGGGGTTCTGCTGGCGCCAGGAGGCCGTCTCGGCGCGCACCGTGCCGAAATTGTGCGTGCGGCACACCCACATCAGGTCGATGTCGCCGCCGTTGGTCGCGAGGAAGGTCGCGAGGCGGCGTTGCGCACGCGTCGCGACGATCGCGCTCACGCCGATCTCCTCGAGCGTCTCCTCGATCCGCGTCGAGCGCTCGTCGGCGGCCCACACCGTCACGCGCCAGCCGAGCCGGCGGAAGGTCTCGACGAGCGTGCTCGAGCGCACGAAGCCCGATCCGAAGCGCGGATCGGGGAGCAGATCGTCGAAGATCAGGACGTGCGGGGGGCGGCCGCTGCGCGTCGAGGCCTCAGCGACGTTGCGCGGGCCGGGCATCGCCTGGCGCGCGAGGAAATCGGGATTGCGCTTGACGAAGCGCTCGCGGTGGCGCGCCATGATCGCACGCGACACGGTCGGCGGGCGGCCGCTCGAATAGCTCGCATATTCATAATGCGTGACGACCGCGCCGGGCTCGTAGACCACGCGCCGGCCCTCATCCCAGACGCGCGCGCACAGATCGGTCTCCTCGTAATAGCCCGGCGAGAAATCCTCGGAGAATCCGTCGAGCTTCTCGAACAGACCGCGCTCGACCATCAGGAAGCAGCCCGAGCAGTAGTCGACGTCGCGCGCGAACAGGAAGCGGCCGTCGGTCGGGCTTTCGCCGCGGCCGTAGCCGAGCGTCGAGCCGTCGCGCCACGCGATGCTGCCGGCTTCCTGGAGCACGCCGTTGGTCAGGATGATCCGCGCGCCGACGACGCCGACGCCCTCCGCCTGCGCGGTCTCATACGCGTTGGTGATCGCGTCGGGCGCGATTTCCATGTCGTTGTTGAGGAACAGCAGATATTTGCCGCGCGCGGCGCGCGCGCCGAGGTTGCACGCCTTGGTGTAGCCGAGCGGCGCATCCTCGCGCACGAGCACCAGATTCTCGGTCCAGTCGGCGATCGAGACGGTGCGGTCGGTCGAGCCGTTGTCGACGACGATGACCTCGATGCGCGGCCCCTCGGCGTCGGCGGCGACCGCGCGGAGCTGGGTCAGGAAATGCGCGGTCATGTCGACCTTGTTGAAGACCGGCACGATGCACGAGATGTCGACCTCGTCGTGCCGGGGGAATTTGAGCTTGCGACCGCCGAGGAAGAGGTTTTGCGCGGCGACCTTGGCGCGCTTCTCGAACAGCGCCTTGCCCGCCTCCTCGTCGATGCTCATCGAGATCAGCGGCGGGCTCGCGCGATAGCCGCGCTTCGATCCGATCGCGAGGAAATGCTCGAACGGCCCGGCGAAGCCGAACTGCTTGATGTCGTCGACCACCGAGGGGTGGCGATCGAGATAGAATCTGGTGTCGAAATATTTGTTCGGGTTGCGCATCTCGAACATGCCGTGGCGCAGGAAATGCTCGACGGGAGAGACGCGCTTGTTTTCCGAGGCGTCGCGGATGTCGGGGTAGGCGCGCAGATAATAGTCGCGATCGAAATCGGGCAGGCAGGCGCGGCCCTCGAAGATGCCGACCTCGGCGAAATGGTGAAGCGAGGAGTTGAACGGCCTGCCAGGCCCGATCTGCGCGCCGATGTCGGGGTTGGCGGCGCGGTAGAAATCGGGATCGAACAAATGCGAGGTGCGAATCTCCGACGCAACCTGCTCGGTGACATAGCTGGAGAAGGGCGTCTCGGACTGGATCGCGCCTTCCTGCGCGAGATAGAAATTCGGATCGAACAGAGCGCCCGGCCGGTCCTCGGTCTGGTCGCAGAAGCGGATGAAATAGAGGAACGAGCAGATCAGGTTGCGCTTGTCGAGCGCGTCCCTGACCTTGGGATGCTGGCGCAGGAAAAAGGCTTCATCGAACAGCCAGTGCGGCGACATCGAATGTTCGGCGGCGTTCTCGACCAGCCCCTCGCGCAGATCGTCCTGGTCGCTCTTGCCTTTCTGGCGGAGCTGGAGATGGACGAAGCGCGGCGCGAAGAACGGGCTCGGCTGGTTGCCGCGCCGCGCGCCCTCGCGTTGGTAATGCTCGGCGGCGTCCTCGAACAGCCCGTTCTCGATCGCGAGCCGCGCGCCCGGATATTGCGCGGCGTACCAGCGCGGATCGACGCGGAACTCGCGCGGATATTCGAGCTCGCTGTCGGTCAGCTTCTCAACCGTGAAGATCGCCATGGCCGCGGGGCTTCTCGCAAATGGGGACGGCGCCGGAAGCGGCGGGACGGGCGTCCGTTTATCCGGCGCGATGGGCGCGCGCAACACCATAGACGGGCGCGCGACGGCCCGGTGAAAATGGTTGCGCCGGCGCAACGTCAGGCGCACAATGCATCCGGGCCGCGCATGATCGGCGAAAAGCCGCACTGGCTGGAGAAGGCTGATGCGCAAGCAGGGATGGCGCGGCGGCGCGAGGCCGCTCTCGGAGCAATGGGACGGGCTCGCGGCGGGGCGTTTCGCCTCGCATGCGGACGAGATGGCGAAGCCCGGTCCGCCGCCCACAATCGCGGACGATTTTCTACAAATTTACAATCTCGGCGCGCTCGACGCGGACGACGGCTTCAAAGCCGAAGGCGCGGCGGGCAATGATTTCGCGGGGTTCAGCCTCGCGGTGCTCGGCGACATGAACGGCGACGGCGTCAGCGAATTCGCGATTGGTGCGGCGTTTTTTGACGATCCCAACGCCTATAACGGGGGAGCGGTCTATATCCTCTACGGCAAGCCGGGGGGCAACAACCTCGCCGATATCGACCTCGCCAATCTCGACGCGGAGGACGGGTTCATCGTTTTCGGCGCGGCAGCCGGCGACAATCTGGGCAGGCGCGTCGCGGACGTCGGAGACGTCGACGGCGACGGATTCGACGACGTCGCGTTAGCCGCGCCCGGCACCGCCGGAAGCGGCCCCGACTCGGGCGCGACCGTCGTTTTCTATGGCCGCGCCCAGTTCGACGCATCCTATCATGTGGACGAGCTCGACCCCGAGGATGCGGAAGTGATCGTCGCGCCCCAAGATCAGCGCAGCAACACCGCCGTCGCGACCATTGATACGGACCCAGGCAGCCTCGCAGCCGTAGCCTTCCTATTGGGCTTTTTCCACGAGACCGACCTGCTCGACGAAGGCTCAGTGGTCGCCTATATTATCGAACGCGGCTTCGGGTCGGGCCCGCTCAACGGCGGCGATATCGAGAGCGCGAGCATCGACTTCACGATCACCGGCGACGCGGCCTCCGATGCCGCCGGCTGTTCGCTCGCCACCGCCGACGTCAACGGCGACGGGTTCGAGGACATTTTGACCGGCGCATACGGCAACGATGCGGGAGGCTCCAACGCGGGCGCGGCGTACGTCCTCTTCGGCTCGGCGACGGGCTTCACCGACACCGACCTCACCGGGCTCGAGTCGCGGCCCGCCGAAGGCTTCAAGCTCGTCGGCGAGGAGGGAGGCGACTATGCTGGCCGCGGCCTCGCCAACGCGGGCGACTTCAACGGCGACGGGATCGACGACATCATCGTCGGCGCGCCCGGCAACGAAGCCGGCGGCATCAGCGCGGGCCGGGCCTATATCGTGTTCGGCAAGACCAGCGGCTTCGGCACGATCGATCTCGGCTCGCTCGGCTCCGGCGGCTTCTCGATCCAGGGCGACGACGCCTCGGACAAGGCGGGCTACGACGTCTCCTCGGCGGGCGACGTCAACGGCGACGGCTTCGACGACATCATCGTCGGCGCGAAGGGAGCCAATTTCTACGCGGGCAGCGCCTATGTGATCTTCGGCCGCGCCGCCGGGATCGGCGCGATCGACCTCTCCAGCCTCGCGGCGGCCGACGGCTTCCGGATCGACGGCGCCGCCGGCCAGGATCAGGCGGGGGCCGGGATCTCGGGGGGAGACATCAACGGCGACGGCTTCAGTGACATCATGGTCGGCGCGCCGGGGCATGACGGCTCGAACGGCTCATATTCGGGCGCGGCCTATGTCATCTACGGCGTCGCCCCGACCACCGCGGTCAACCGCGTCGGCGCCGCGGGCGACCAGACGATCCGCGGCGGCAGGTTCGACGATACGCTTTCCGGGCTCGGCGGCGCCGATTCGCTCGTGGGCGGCAAGGGCGATGATCGCTTGAACGGCGGCAAGGGCGCGGACACCGCGATCGGCGGCAACGGCGCGGATGTGCTGACGGGCTTCAAGGGCGAAGACAGCCTCCACGGCGGCGCGGGCGCCGACACGCTCACCGGCGGCGCGGGCTCGGACACGCTGACCGGGAGCACCGGCGCCGACCGGTTCGTGCTCGACCGCATCGTAGCGGGCGAGATCGAACGGATCACGGACTTCCAGCACATCGTCGACGAGATCGCGCTCGACGCGGCCGCCTTCGGCCTCCCCGTCGGCGCGCTCCAGGGCAACCGCTTCGTCACCGGGACGGCGGCGCAGGACGGCAACGACCGGCTGATCTACAACGACGCCACCGGCAAGCTCTACTTCGATCCTGACGGGACCGGGGCGGCGGCGCAGGTGCTGATCGCGACCTTCTCGGGCGATCCGTCCTTGGGCGCGGGCGATTTCGTAGTGATCTGAGCGCGGCGCGCCGATCCAGCGTGCGCGCCAAACCCGGACAGGCCTTGCGGATTTCCCAACGCGCGCGGTAGAGACGCCGCGCCGAGCCGCCTGACCGTGGTCGCCGGCAGGGTGAAGGTGAAAATGGCGACCAAATATGTGATCGTGTGCCAGGCGCGGACGGGCAGCACCATGCTCGCCACGGCGCTGCAGGCGCACAAGGATATCTGCGCGCACGGCGAGGTGTTCGGCATGCGCGATTCGCATCTCAACTTCTGGGGCATCATCTACGAGAAGGACCCGCCGCTAATCGAAAGCATGCGGCGCTTCCGCAACGAGAATCCGGTCCAGTATCTGCGCGATTTCGTGCTCAATCCGGGGCGCTTCAAATCGGTCGGTTTCAAGTTCAAGTTCGAGGAGCTTTCGCAGGAGGCTTGGAAGGACGTGGTCGCCGATGTCGCCGCCGACCGCTCGCTCAAGATCCTGTTCCTGCGCCGCGAGAATCTGTGGCAGCGCTTCCTCTCTGAATTTGTCGCGGTCCACGTCACCAAGATGTTCAACACGACCGACAAAAGCTACGAGCAGCCCGAGACAAGCATCGAGATCGATCCCGCCAAGGTCGAGAAGGCATTCCAGCGCTCGCGGCGCTGGGAGCGCATCTATGGCGCGATGTTCGCGCGGCACGATCGGCTCGACCTCAGCTATGAGGCGATCTCCAAGGATTATGACGGGGTGATGCGCGAGGTCCAGGATTTCCTCGGCGTCCCTCAGGCCAACCTAAAGCCCGCGACGGTCAAGCTCACCGACAGGCGGACCACGGTGATCAAGAACCTCGACGCGATCCGCGAGCATTTCGCGGGGACCGAGTTCGCGGAGTTCTTCGAGGAGATCAAGACAGCGCCGGCGCCGGCATCCGCGCGGACGCGCAGCCGCAAGTGAACGCGCGTCACGCGCCCTGGGCGGCGGCGCGCTCCTGCTCCTCGCGCGCCTTGCTCGCGGCGCGCATTATCGCGACGCGCTCGCGCATGTGATCGGCGATGTGGCGCGTGATCAGCCGCGTCTCGTCCTCGGTGATGTGCTCGGCCTCGGCAAGCGTGGGGGCGGTCTCGTCGATCGCGACGTCGAACGCGCGGATGTCCTCGCCGAGCATCTCCGAGACCCAGTCGGCGTCCTCGGGCGGCTGGTTGAGCACCTTGCGCTGGATCTCGATCGGCAGCGAGAAAGGATCGCCCGGGATCGTGCGCACCAGCCGGCTCAAGGGCTTGGGAAAGAGATGGTCGGTCGAGCGGCCCGCGCGGATGTCGGCGAAGCCGAACTTCTTCTTGGGAAGCTCGCGCAGCATCGCGACGATGGGGCCAGGTATCTGAGATTTCACCGCAGGATCGTCGCGCATCACATTGAGCGCGGAGAAAAGCTTGGCGGCGGGCATCGACATCGATTCGTTGAGCCGGGGCGCGCGCATGTCGGCGAGCGCGGGATCGGCGTGCTCCATCATCGCGAGCAGCGTCTGCGCGGGATCGCCCGCGACGAGCCGGTCGCGATGGAACACGCGCAGCCGGACGTTCTCGCGCCCGACCGCGCGCACATAGCCGCCGAAGCGCTCGCGGTATTTGGGGACGGGCGGGGTCTGCGCGCTCGTCCGGAAGCTGCTGCGGCCGCGCAGCCGCTGCTGCGCCGCGCTGCGCGCGAAGGCGAGCGGCGGACGGACCATGCCGAGCACGACGATGCGATCGAAATACGCGCGGATCTCTGCGATGAGCCGGTCGATCTCGTCATCGGAGAGGAAGCCGCCCTCCTCGCCCGAGAGTAGCGCGTCGTGGCCCGCCGCGCTCGTTTCGGCGAGGAACGAGGTCCACAGCTCGGCCATCGCCTCACGATCGGCGAATTGCCAGGTGCCCGTGTAAGTCGGCTGGGCGAACTGGCCTTCGACGCGCGACCGGCCCTGTGCATAGGACATCAGGAAGAAGCTGTGGTTGGGGTTGGGCGAGGGAAAATAGCGCAACCCGGTGGCCTCGAGCCGCTCGGGCTCGGCCGCGAACAGCTGCTGGACCGCGGAGCTCGCGGTCTTGTGCATGCCGACGTGGAGGAAGAAGGTGGACAAGGGCGGCTCCTCGAAGGCCGGGCCGGCGCTCGCCGGTTGAGGCCCGCTTGGCCCGTTCGTAGCCTTCGCGCCGTAACCTGCCAAGCCGGGCGCGCGGCTTGCCCCTTACGAGACCCTATGCGAAGGTCGCCGCGAGCGGCCCACGCGGGGCGCTTTCTTTCCTATACAGCGACGAACCATGCCCCAGCCCGACTCCCAAAAAAAGCGCCGCCGGCGCACGCTGCGGCCGATCCTAGTGCTGGGCTCGGCCCGTTCGGGCTCGACCGCGCTGATGAGCCTGCTCGGCGGCTCTCCGCGCATCGCCTTCGACAAGCGCTATCCGTATGAATCGGGCTATCTTTCCTATCTCGCGCTGGTCGCGCGGATGATCGGCGGCCAGCGCCCGCGCGACGAGGAGGCGGCCGCGCAGGGCCGCGCGTCGCTGATCAGCGGCGTCGCAAGAACGCTCGGCCCGGTGCCGTTTGACACACGCGGCTATCTGCCGCGCGCACTGCTATCGGCCGAGGCGATGATCGGGCTCTGGGACGGCTTTTCGCGCGCGGTGATCAAGCGCGCGATCCGCGCCGGGACCGAAGAGCCGACGCATTTCGCCGAGAAGGCGGGGTTTTTCCTCGCCGATTTTCTCGAGGGCAAGATCGATGCGCAGGAGCTCTATCTGCTGCGCGACCCGCGTGACGTCATGCTGTCATCGAAGAGCTTCAACGCGAGGCGCGGCACCTTGCGCTTCGGCTGGCGCCAGGGCGACACCGATACAATCTATGCAAACCGCTTCGCCCGCCGCGTCCGCAAGCGGCTCGAGGCGGCGCTCGCGGTCGAGGCCGGCGATCCGCGCCGCATGATGGTGCGCTACGAGGAACTCGCGCTCGACCCCGAGGGGGTCGCGGCGCGGCTTTCGGAATTCCTCGGCATCGCGCTTGACGTTGGCGCGCAACTCGCCGCGCGCGCGGGACACCGAACTTCGGCGAGCGTAGCGGCGTCGGTCGGGCGATGGCGGCGCGAGATGGACCCGGAGATCCAGGCGATCTTCGACGAGCAGCTCGGCGACGTGCTCGACCGCGCGGGCTATGGCCGCGCCGGTCCCGCGTGAGAAGGGCGCGCTGCGCCGCGATCGCAGGGACGGCTGACAAGTTGTTGAGAAATGGCGCGAGTGACGGGGCTCGAACCCGCGACCTCCGGCGTGACAGGCCGGCGCTCTAACCAACTGAGCTACACCCGCGTGGGTCGTGAAGCGCGGCGTTAAGCGAGCCCCCACAGGCTGTCAAGCGCGGCCCGGCACGCCCTGCGCGCGATCGGTGGTGCCTCTGGCCGGAGTCGAACCGGCACTCCCGAAGGAACTCGATTTTGAGTCGAGCGCGTCTACCAATTCCGCCACAGAGGCCCGATCGCGAGCGCCCGCCTAGCCCAGCGACGCGACTTCCGCAACCGATCCGCCGGGCGCGATATCGAGGCAATCGAGGACGTGTGGAAGCGCGGCGCGGGCGCTCTCGGCGGCCTCCTCGCGATCGAGCCCGAAGGCGCCGTCGAGGACGAGGCGCGCGAAGCCGTGAACGATCGACCAGCTCGCGATGGTGCGTGGATCGACGAGTTCGGGGGGGTTGGCTGCACGCGGCTCGCGCCCCGCGACCCCGGCCTCGAGGAGCGCGAAGGCGCGGCGCGAGACTGCGCGGAATTCGGGATCGTCGAGATCGAGCAAGGCGCGGCGCCACATCAAGTCGAACAGGGCGGGATGGGCGAGCGCGAACTCGACATAGGCGATGCCTTGCGCGCGGACCCGCGCGGTGGGTTCAGCGGCGGCGTCGGCCTCGGTGAGCGCGTTGCCGAACTGGCGGAAGGCCTCGGTGGCGAGGCTGGTGAGCAGGCCGCGCGCGTCACCGAAATGGTGCGCGGGGGCGGTAGG
>JACMKH010000024.1 GCA_014380205.1 Sphingomonadaceae bacterium | reverse complement strand
GCTCCGCGCCTATCAGCAGGCGGCGCGCGCGCCGCGACTCGAGCGGATGCCTGTGGTCGCGCGCGCGGGCCGCGCCGTGCTGCGCGACTATGGCGGCGCGGGGCCGCCCGCGGTCTTCGTCCCCTCGCTGATCAATCCGCCGCACATCCTGGATCTCGCCGAGGGCAATTCGCTGCTGCGCTGGCTCGCTGCGAACCGCGTGCGGCCACTGCTCGTCGATTGGGGCGCGCCCGCGCCGGGCGAGGCCGAGCTCGATGTCACGGGGCATGTCGAGACGATGCTCGCGCCGCTCGCCGCCGCTCTCGGCGAGCCCGCGCATCTCGTGGGCTATTGCTTGGGGGGCACAATGGCGGCGGGCGCGGCGGCGCTGGCCGCGCCGCTCTCGCTCACACTGATCGCGACGCCTTGGCGCTTCTCCGGCTTTCCCGACGATGCGCGCGAGGGATTGACGGCGCTCTGGGAGCAGGCCGAGCCCCCCGCCCGCGCGCTCGGCGTGCTGCCGATGGAAGTGCTCCAAACCGCGTTCTGGCGGCTCGACCCTGGGCGCACGGTCGGCAAGTTCGAGGCTTTCGCGGACTTTCCCCCTGATGGCGAGCGCGCGCGCGCCTTCGTCGCGCTCGAGGACTGGGCCAACGACGGCCCGCCGCTGACCTTCAGCGCGGCGCGCGAGCTGATCGAATCGCTGTTCCTTGCCGACGCGACCGGACGCGGCGAATGGCGCGTTGGCGGCAAGCCCGTCGATCCCGTCGCGCTTGCCTGCCCGGTGCTCGACATCGTCTCGACCAGCGACCGCATCGTCCCCGCCGCGAGCGCGTCGGGCGCGGGCGAGCGGATCGATCTCGCGCAGGGCCATGTCGGCATGGTCGTCGGCGGCCGCGCGCGCGAGACGCTGTGGGAGCCGCTGCGCGAACGGCTTTCGCGGACGCAACCCAGGGGCTAAGGCCCGCGTATATCCCTCACAGCCCCCGAACAGGAGAATCGTCGATGACCGACGTCGTGATCACCGCCGCCAAGCGCACCCCCGTAGGGGCGTTCCTCGGCGCTTTCGCCGCCACCCCCGCGCACGAGCTCGGCAGGACCGCGATCGAGGCCGCGCTCGACCAGGCCGGCGTCGCGCCCGACGAGGTTTCCGAAGTGATCCTCGGGCAAGTGCTCACGGCGGCGCAGGGGCAGAACCCCGCGCGCCAAGCCTCGATGGCGGCGGGGATTCCCAAGGAGGTCCCGGCGTGGGGGATCAATCAGGTCTGCGGATCGGGGTTGCGCGCCGTCGCGCTCGCGAGCCAGGCGATCGCCACAGGGGACAGCGCGATAGTCGTGGCGGGCGGACAGGAATCGATGTCGCTCTCGGCGCACGCGCAGACGCTGCGCGCGGGGCAGAAGATGGGGCATCTCGAGTTCGTCGACACGATGGTCAAGGACGGGCTGACCGACGTGTTCAACGGCTATCACATGGGGATGACCGCCGAGAATCTCGCCGAGCAATATCAAATCACGCGCGCCGATCAGGACGCGTTCGCGGCGCGCTCGCAGAACAACGCCGAGCGTGCACGCGCCGACGGCCGCTTCCGCGACGAGATCGCCGCGGTCACGATCAAGGGCCGCAAGGGCGACACCGTTGTCGAGGACGACGAATATATCCGAGCGGGCGTCACCGCCGAGAGCCTCGCGGGACTGCGCCCCGCGTTCAAACCCGACGGTACCGTCACGGCCGCCAATGCGAGCGGGATCAACGACGGCGCCGCAGCGCTCGTCGTGATGTCGGCCGAGGAGGCCGAGCGGCGCGGCGCGACCGTGCTCGCGCGTATCGCGAGCTGGGCCTCGGCGGGGGTCGACCCCTCGATCATGGGCATCGGCCCGGTCCCCGCGACGAGGCGCGCGCTCGAGAAGGCCGGCTGGACCATCGCCGATCTCGACCTGATCGAGGCCAACGAGGCCTTTGCGAGCCAGGCGCTGTCGGTCGGCAAGGAGCTCGGCTGGGATCCCGACAAGGTCAACGTCAACGGCGGCGCGATCGCGATCGGCCATCCGATCGGCGCCTCGGGCGCGCGCGTACTGACGACGCTGCTCTACGAGATGGGCCGGAGGGACGCGAAAAAGGGCCTCGCCACGCTGTGCATCGGCGGCGGCATGGGCATCGCCATGTGCGTCGAGCGGTAGCGGCAGCAAGCGCTTCCCCGCTCCGACTGCCCCCACCCCGCTCACCCTGAGCTTGTCGACGGGTTAGCGCGACGCCTGCGAGGCCTGCACCCATCGACAGGCTCAGGGTGAGCGGACCTTTGTCGGATGTCACTTGACGTTGCTGTATTGCCATACTAACACACCGAGGCAATAACAACTTCGAGGTTCAGGAGCGATGGTTGGGAAGCTGGCGATGCTCGGCGCGGCCGCCTTGCTCGCGGTGACGGGGATCGCCGCCACCGGGGCAGGCGGCGAGGAGCGAGCGAGCCCCGAGGGGCGCATCTATCACTATATCCGCAGTAATCGCGACGGCAGCATGCCCGAGCACATCCACGTCTATCGCGCCGCGGCGGGGCGGCTCGAGGTCTACAAGATGGTCGAGCGCTGCACGGGCGCGGCGCTGGTGACCGCCTGGATCGACCCGACCACGGGCCAGGCCTCGCGAATGACGGGCGGGCGGTTGATGCCCGAGGCGCGGCACGAGGATTTCGCGACCTTGCTCTGGAATGCAGGCGCGCGCCGAATCGACGCGCACGTCGTCACCGGCGATGGCGTGATCGAGGAGCAAATCGCGGTCGCCGACACGCCTTGGCATCTCTATGATTTCGATCTCGCGAGTCTCTCGGTCCAAACGATGGGCCGTGCCGACCCACGCGCCGATTTCAGGTTCGGCTTGCCGCTCGCGTGGAATGAGCCGAACGAGACCCACCCGTTCCTCAGCAACCTCGGCCGCGCCGACGCGCATTTCGTGCGCGAGGAGCAATATCAGGGCCGGCCCGCGCTGCGCTTCGAGGTCGGCGGCCCCGCGCTCGGGCAGCGCGGCGGCCCGCTATGGATCGACGCCGAGCACGGCCATGTCCTGGGCGCCGAATGGGGCGTCCCCAACCACGCGCCGATGACCGACTTCGCGCTGCGGCTGGTCCACACCGACGACGGCGGCGCGGCGGCATGGACCGCGCTGCTCACGCGGCATTTCGAGGGCTGCCCGAGCGAGGGCTGAGCGCGCTTCCGGAGCGGCGCTCGATGCTCTAGCGTCGGGGCATGCCTGTCCCTGCCCTGCTCGCGCTCGCCGCCTGCCTTGCCGGAGTATCGTGCGCCATGCCCTCCGAATCGCAAGTGATGACCTGGCCCGACCTACTCGAACGTCCGCAGCCCGCGCCCGACCAGCTCATCGCCTATGGCCCGGGCGAGCTTCAGTTCTCCGAACTCTGGCGTCCCGCCGGCGCGGGCCCGCACCCCACGGTGCTGATGATCCACGGCGGCTGCTGGCAAACCGAGATCGCCGAGCGCGACATTATGAGCTGGATCGCCGCAGACCTGCGCGGACGGGGCATCGCGGTGTGGAACGTGGAATATCGAGGCGTCGATCGCGGCGGGGGGTATCCCGAAACCTATCGTGACGTGCTTGCGGCGGCGGAAAGCCTGCGGTCCAACGCGGCGCGGCTCGGACTGATCGCCGACCCTGTCGTGGCCGTCGGCCATTCGGCGGGCGGGCATCTTGCGCTGTGGCTCGCGGCGGCGGCCGCTTTGCCCGAAGACCATCCGCTCCGCCCGGCCAGCTCGATCGACATCAAGCTGGTGCTCAGCCAGGGCGGCATCCCCGATCTCGTCGGGGCGAGCGGTCGGCCCGATCATCCCTGTGGCGCTGACGCGCCCCGCGCCATGCTCGGCGGCGAGGAAAATACTACCGTGACTTCGGCCTTCGCCATGACACCCGGCTCCGCCGAGCTGATCATGCTGCACGGCGCGGACGACGCGATCTCCCCTCCCTCCTACGGCGAGGAGTTCGCCGGGAGCATGGCGGGCAAGGGACGGCGCGTGACCGTCGAGGTGATCCCCGGCGAAGGCCATGTCGAGCTGATCGCGCCGGGCACGCGGAGCTGGGCGAGGCAGGTGGAAATCATCGAGGCCGCAATGGGCAGATCGCCTCCGCAATGATAAGTCGGGGCGCATGACCACCCTCCCCGAAGCCCGCGCGCTCGACGCCGCCGATCCGCTCCGCGCGTTGCGTGATCGCTTCGCGCTGCCCGAGGGCGTGATCTATCTCGACGGCAATTCGCTCGGCGCGCTGCCCAGGGCGACGATCGAGCGGCAGCGCGACGCGGTCGCGCGCCAATGGGGCGAGGACCTCATCCGCAGCTGGAACGCCAACGACTGGATCGGCGCGCCCGCGCGGATCGGCGCGAGGATCGCGCCGCTGATCGGCGCGGTGCCGCACGAGGTGATCGCCACCGACTCGACCTCGGTCAACCTGTTCAAGCTGATCGTCGCGGCGACGCGGCTCGTCCCCGAGCGCCCCGAAATCCTCACCGAGCCCGGCAATTTCCCGACTGATCTCTACACTGCCGACGGCGCCTCGGGCGTGCTCCCGGGTAGCCGGCTGCAGACCGAGCCCGCCGAGCGGATCATCGACGCGATAGGCCCCGAGACGGCGCTCGTCGCGCTCACCCACGTCCATTATAAGACCGGCGCGCGCCACGACATGGCCGCGATCACCGCCGCCGCGCACGCCGCGGGCGCGCTGATGCTCTGGGATCTGAGCCACAGCGCGGGCGCGATCCCGGTCGATCTCAACGGCTGCGGCGCCGATCTCGCGGTCGGCTGCGGCTATAAATATCTCAACGGCGGCCCCGGCGCGCCCGCCTTTCTGTTCGTCGCCGAGCGCCTCCAGGAGCGGGTGCGCTCGCCGCTTAGCGGCTGGATGGGCCATGCCGATCCCTTCGCCTTCCGCGACGATTACGAGCCCGCGCCGGGCATCGCGCGCTTCCTCTGCGGCACCCCGCCCGTGCTCAGCCTGCTTGCGCTCGAAAGCGGGATCGAGCTGTTCGGCGAGGTCGATATGGAAGAACTGGCCGCCAAATCCGTCGCGTTGTTCGATCTGTTCGCTCAACGCGTCGCCGAGCGTTGCCCCGAGCTGGCGCTGGTTACCCCGCGCGATCCCGCGCTGCGCGGCAGCCACATCTCCTTCACCCATCGCGACGGCTGGCCGATCATGCAGGCGCTGATCGCGCGCGGCGTGATCGGCGATTTCCGCGCGCCCGACATCCTCCGCTTCGGCCTGACCCCGCTCTACCTCGGCTTCGAGGACGTCTGGCGCGCCACCGAAATCCTCGGCGATATCATCGACAGCGGCGAATGGCGCGAGACGCGGTTTCAGGAACGTCTGCTCGTCACGTGACGCGCTCGAGCACCACCGTCTCCTCGCCCTTGTACGGCGAGCGTCGCGTCTCGACGAAACCGTTCTTCTCGGCGAGCCGCAGCGACGCCGCGTTTTCGGGCGCGATGATGCAGACGTAGCGCGGCTCAATAAGGTGGGCGTCGCCCCAGGCGATCGCGGCGCTCACGGCCTCGTGGCCGATCCCCTGCCCCTGAGCCCATTCGCCGAGCACCCAGGCCATCTCGGGAATCTCCGGCAGCGGCGGGTCGATCGCGCGCTCGAAAAGGCCGAAGCCGACATTGCCCGCGAACCGCCCGCTCGCCTTGTCCTCGACGATCCACATGCCATAGCCGAGCAGCGCCCAGAAGCCCGGCGCGCGCGCGAACTTGTCCCATGCCGTGGCGCGATCGACGACGAGACCGCCAATATGGCGCGTCACCACCGGATCGCCGAGCATCGCGACGAACGGCTCGAAATCGTCGAGGCGAAATTCGCGCAGGAGCAGGCGTTCGGTCTCGAGGCGCGGCGCGATCATGCCGCCCTGCTAGCAAGCGCCGCGCAAAAGAAAACCCGCGCCGGCCGAGGGGGAGGGGATGCCGGCGCGGGTTCCTTGGGTCCGCTAAGGGTGGCGGACCTGTCTCACGCGGCGCGCTTCCGCACACCGCCTGGGAACGTCTGTGCCTCAAAATGGGCGAGGAGGGCTGGAAGTTCCAACGCATTTGCGTTGTCACGGTTATCGAGTGCATCACTCACAGCGAGCCGATTGATCGACTTGATCTAGGTTATAGGGCCCTCGGCGCGGCCCTGGACGAACTGCTCGACATAAGGATTGCCGCAATCGTAGAGCCGATCACGCGGCCCGCTCCAGACGATGCGGCCGTCGTAGAGCATCGCGATGCGGTGCGCGATCTTGCTCGCTGAGGCCATGTCGTGGGTGATGGTGAGCGCGGTGACGCCGAGGTCCTCGACCAGCTCGCAGATGAGATCGTTGATCACGTCGGCGCGGATCGGGTCGAGCCCCGTGGTCGGCTCGTCGAAGAAGATGATCTCGGGTCTCGGCGCGATCGCGCGCGCGAGCGCGACGCGCTTCTGCATGCCCCCCGAAAGCTCGCTCGGCCTCAGCTCCATCACCTCGCGGCCGAGCCCGACCTTCTCGAGATTCTCCTCGGCGACGCGCCGCATCTCGCGTGGGCGGACGAAATGGCCGCGGGTCAGCGCGAAGGTGACGTTGCGCCAGACGGAAAGCGAATCGAACAGCGCGCCGCCCTGGAAGAGCATGCCGAACTTGGCGCGGGCGCGCTCGCGCTCGCCGGGCTTCATCGCGGTGACCTCCTCGCCGTCGACGAAGATCCGCCCGCGATCGGGCGTCATCAGACCGAGGATGCACTTGATCGTCACCGACTTGCCGCTGCCCGATCCGCCGATGATCGCGAGCGATTCGCCGGGCTCGACACGCAGATCGAGCCCGTCGAGGACGACATTGTCCCCGAAGCGCTTGGCGACGTCGATCAGCTCGATCTTGGCGGGGCCGCTCATCCGAACGCCGCCACGGTGAGCAGCAGGTTGGCGAGCAGGATCAGCACGAACGCCGATACCACGCCGTTGGTCGTCGCGCGGCCGACGCCCGCCGCGCCGCCGCCCGCGTTCATCCCGTGGTAGCAGCCCATCAGCGCGATGATGAAGCCGAACACCGCCGCCTTGACCAGCGAGATCACGATATCGTCGCTGACGATCACGCGGGCCGTGGTCTCGAGGTAGCTCGAGGGATTGAAGCCGAACTTGTAGATCGAGAGCAGATAGCCGCCGAAAATGCCGATGACATTGGCGACCATGACCAGCGCGGGCAGCGCGATGACGCAGGCGAGGAGGCGTGGCGCGATCAGATAGCGGTAAGGGTCGGTGCGCAGCGTCTCCATCGCGTCGAGCTGCTCGGTGACGCGCATCGTGCCGATCTCGGCGGCCATCGCGGAAGAGGCGCGCCCTGCGATCATCAGCCCGGTGAGCAGCGGGCCGAGCTCGCGGATCATCGCGATGACAACGACGGTGGGCACGCTCGATTCGGCGTTGAAGCGCGATCCGCCGATGTAGATCTGCTGGGCGAGCACGGCGCCCGTGAACAGCGCGGTGATCGCGGCGACGGGAAGCGCGAACCAGCCCATCAGCAACAACTGCTCGGCGAGCCGGAGTGGATACCAGGGCGGAGTCGCGCCGCGCGCGATCGCGCGCCCCGCGAACATCGCGACGCGCCCGACGATCGCGAACGCCGCGATGGCCGGGCGGCCGATCGCCGCGAATGCCGGCACTATCGGCCCCAGAACGCCAGTCTCGCTCATTTCCAGACGCGCTGATAGCGGTCGCCGAGCCCCGTAAGCAACTCATATTGGGCAATGCCCGACTGCGCCGAGGCGGCGGGAAGATCGAAATCGAGCTCGACCCAGTCACCCTCGGCGAGCCTTGGCGCGGCGTCGACCGCGATCGCGACCAGGTCCATCGACACGCGCCCCACAACGGGCAGCTCGGCGCCCTCTGCGAACGCCCTCCCCCGCCCCGAAAAGCCGCGCGCATAGCCGTCGGCATAGCCGATGTTGAGGATCGCGAGCTCGATCGGCGCGCTCGCGGTGAAGGTCGCGTTGTAGCCGACGGTGTCGCCGGGCTCGACCCGGCGGCGCTGGATGATCTCGGCCTCGAGGTGCGCGACCTGGCGGATGTGCGGCGCCAGCGCCTCGACCTGGACGCCGCCGTAGAGCGACAGGCCGGGCCGCGTCAGATCGAACGCGTAATCGGGGCCGAGCGCGATCCCCGCCGAATTGGCGAGGCTCAACCGCTTCGCCAAGGTCCGCCCCACGAGGCTCGCGAACGCCTCGCGCTGCGCGGCGTTCTTGGGATTGCCGGACTCGTCCGAGCAGGCGAGATGGCTCATCAGCGTGTCGATCGCGAGCCCGTCGAGCAGCCCGGCGCGGACGTCCTCCACGGCGAGCCCGAGCCGGTTCATCCCGGTATCGACCATCGCGTCGCACACGCCGCCCCCCGCGTCCCTCCAGCGCCGAACCTGCTCGCGTGTGCACAGGCACGGCCGCGCCGGCCCCGCGAGCGCCGCCGCCATGTCGCCCTCGCGGACGCCATGAAACACGCTAAGCGAGAGAGCGGCGTACCAAGGCGCGAGCTCGGCCGCCTCGCCCCATGTCGCGACGAAGAAGTCGCGGCACCCCGCCCCGGCGAGCCGCTCTACCGCCTCGCGCGCCCCGATCCCGTACCCATCCGCTTTGACCGCCGCGCCGCATATCGCGCTGCCGCTCAAGCGATCGAGAGCGCGCCAGTTGTCAACGAGCGCCGCGCCGTCGAGGCGAAGGCGGAGGGGGGCGGGCGAAGGCACTCAAGGCGCTTAGCGGCTTGCCCCGTAGATAGGGAGTGCCGTTCTTTGAATGGCAACAGGAGACTTCAAGTCGGCGCCTAGCGCTACGCGCTCTTCATCTTCCGCCCCGCCGTCTCGGGCAGCATGAACAGCGTCACCACCAGCGCCATCGCGACCACCGCCCAGGTGTACCACAGCCCCGCATAGGGATCGCCCGTGCGCGCGATGATGTATTGGCTGACGACGGGGAGGAACCCGCCGAAATAGCCCGTGCCGATGTGATAGGGGATCGACATCGAGCTGTAGCGGATGCGGGGCGGGAAGAGTTCGGAGAGCAGGGCCGCGACGGGGCCGTAGGTCGCGCCCGAAAGCGCGGTGAGCACGAGCAGCGCGAAGACGATCGTCGCGATCTGCCGCCAGCTGGGATCGACGTCGGCGAGGTTGTAGCGCGCCGCGGTCAGCGCCGCGTCGAACGCCGCCGGGTCCGCGACATTGGCGGGCGCGCCGCCGATCGTCACGGTCAGCGGCT
>JACMKH010000023.1 GCA_014380205.1 Sphingomonadaceae bacterium | reverse complement strand
GCTGTCGCGGGGGAGGAGGCGCAGCGCGAGATCGCGCTCGGCGGCGGGGATCGCGTCGCGGAGCGCCTCGGCCTCGGCCTGGGCCATCTCCTTGAGCTCGGGATCGGCGAGCATGTCGCCCAGCGCGGCAAACTCCTCGCGCAGCCGAGCAAGCTCGCGCGCGGCCTCGGCGACGCGGCCGACCTCGGCATATTCCTTGGAGAGCTGGACGAATTTCTCGGGCGCGAGATCGCCGCCCGACATCTGGCGCTGAAGCTCGTCATGGCGCGCGAGGATGGCGTCGATGCGGTCCTGGGGGATGGAGGTCACTAGCGCCGACTCTCCAGAGAAAATACTCTATCGCCACGCTCATCAATCTCAAACTTTCGCGCGAGTGCTTCTCTTAGCCTCTTTCGTACGGGAGGAGCCGACTCTTCGATATCCGTAAGGCGTACGTCGCCTATCGTGTAACCGGCGGGGTTGGAAGCGACAGTCAGCACGCGACCCACCCCACGCCGCTTCGCCTTCTCAAATTGCTTATTATGCTTGCCTGAGAATGCTTGATCGCAAGCAAAGCCCTGATGGCGAAGGTAGGTCAGAAGTTCTGCGGTCAGTTCGCTTGAGTGATCGCCGTCTGCGATCAGCGTCAGCTCGAGTCCCGTTGTTTTCGGAGATGACATAAGCATCGCTAGCCGCTCTATCCCCGCCGCCCAGCCGACCGCGGGCGTCCCGGGTCCGCCTAGCGCCTCGATCAGGCCGTCGTAGCGGCCGCCGCCGATCACCGTGCCTTGCGCGCCGAGGCGGTCGGTGACGAACTCGAAGGCGGTGTGGCGGTAATAGTCGAGGCCGCGGACGAGGCGGGGGTCGCGTTGCCAGGCAACGCCGGCGGCGTCGAGGCCCGCGGTCACCTTCGCGAAGAAGTCGGCGGCTTCGGCGCTGATCACATCGTCGATCCCCGGCGCGGCGTCGGCGATCGGGCGGTCGCGGGGGTCCTTGCTGTCGAGGATACGCAGGGGGTTGCGCGCGAGGCGGTCCTGGCTGTCCTCCGAAAGATCGCCGCGATGCGCTTCGAAATGGGCGACGAGCGCGGCGCGCCAGGCTTCGCGCGTTTGCGCATCACCCAACGTGTTGAGCTCGAGCGTGACGCCGTCCGATATGCCGAGCTCGCGGAGCAACTTGTCGGCGAAGACGATCAGTTCGACATCCGCCCCCGGCTCGCCCGCGCCGATGATCTCGGCATCGAGCTGGTGGAACTGGCGGAAGCGGCCCTTCTGGGGGCGCTCGTAGCGGAACAGGGGGCCGTGGGTCGCGAGCTTGAGCGGCGCGTGCTGCTGCCAGCCGTTGGTGAGATAGGCGCGGCAGATGCCGGCGGTGAATTCCGGCCGGAGCGTCAGCGAATCCCCACCGCGATCTTGGAACGTATACATTTCCTTGCCGACGACATCGGTGGTCTCGCCGAGCGAGCGCGCGAACACTTGCGTGTCCTCGAACACGGGGACCTCGACGCGGCCGAAGCCGTATAGGCGGCGGACGCGGTCGAAGGTGGCGACGACATGGTGGAAGCGATCCGCCTGCTCGCCGATCATGTCCTGCGTGCCGCGGATCGCCTGCGGAGTGCGGTTGTTCGCCATCGCGGGGGGCGGTAGAGGATGGCGCGCGATTGGGGAACCCTTCGGCAGGCTCGGGCGAGCGGGTTGGCGCAACCTTCTCCCTTGCGGAAGGCGGGCCAGGAGTGTTATCTTAGCAATACACCTATGGCGAACACCGACGATCCTCTCCCGCGTCACGGCCAGGCCGATCGATTCGGCCGGCTGGTCGGCGAATTCGCCGAGGATGAGGCGTTCGACGCCTATTTCCCGTCGCGGCCCCCGCGCGAGGATGCGCCGGAACCGCCGTCCGATCGATCCGACCCCCGTGATCCGGGCATCGTCGGCGAGCCCCCCGATGCGGACGCGCTCGAGCCCGAAGCCCCGCCGCCGCGGCGCCGCCTGCGCTGGCGATTGCTCAAATGGGGCGCGAAGGGCGGGTTCGGCTTCCTGCTGCTGCTGGTCGGCTGGCTCGCGCTCCTCGTCCCCGTGTCGCGGACCGCAGAGCCGCTGGTGCCGCCGCCGATCATCCTGACCGCCTCAGACGGGACGCCGATCGCGCGGATGGGGCCGGTGATGGACCGGCCGGTCGAGATCGACGAGCTGCCCGATCATGTCGTCGAGGCGTTCCTCGCGATCGAGGACCGGCGCTTCTACGACCATTGGGGGATCGATCCGCGCGGGATCGGGCGCGCGATCTGGAACAACCTTACCTCCTCCTCGCGCGAGGGCGGGAGCACGATCACCCAGCAGCTCGCCAAGCTGACCTATCTGAGCTCGGACCGCACGATCGGCCGCAAGGTCCAGGAGGTGCCGATCGCCTTCTGGCTCGAGCTGTGGCTCTCCAAGGACGAGATTCTCGAGCGCTATCTTTCGAACGCCTATTTCGGCGACAACGTCTATGGCCTGCGCGCAGCCTCGCTCCATTATTTCTACCGCCATCCCGAGAATCTGACGCTGACCCAGGCGGCGATGCTCGCGGGGCTCGTGCGCGCGCCCTCGCGGCTCGCGCCGACGCGCAACCTCGAGGG
>JACMKH010000022.1 GCA_014380205.1 Sphingomonadaceae bacterium | reverse complement strand
CGACCGCGGCGGGGGAAAAGCTGGCGGCGACGATCCGCCGCTGCGCGCGCCACAGCGCGCCGTCCGAGGTCAGCAGGCCGCGGCCGATCATCGGCGCGAGCAGCTTCTTGGCGACGTCGGGCTTGGCATAGTTGGCAGCGTTGTCGAGCAGCACGCGCTGGACGAGGTCGGGATGGAGCGGCACGTGGACGCGATAGCCAAGCACGTCGCGGCGAATGTGCCGATCCTCGAAGGCGCGCTCCGACCAGCCGTGAACCGCCGTCCGCGCCCGCTCGCCGAACAGCCCGCGCCAGACGGAGACGGGCCCAGCGCCGCGCGGCGGATGGGGCGGGCTAAAGGGGGCATGCGAGGTCACGGGGGCACCCTATTCACTGTCCCGGTGAAGGCAAAGGGCGCGGCTTCGGCGTCGGCGATGCGCGCGCGCGACGCGGCGGCATGGGCAGCTATTCCGGCAGGAACCCCAGCTCGAATACCATCTGGCGTAGCTTTGCCGACAGCGCGGCATAAGCAGCTTTGAACGCGTCGAAATCGGTAATTTCGGTATCGCTATACACTTCGAGCGCCTTGCGGATCTGATACCAACCCTTGACAAATAGGAAACTCATTTGGTTATCGCAATCGATGTCAAAAGACCGAAACCGTGCCGCCGCACGACCGCCCGCATCGTCGAGTCGTCCATCCCTTGCGCGCGCTGCGCGCCACGCGCCCGGGGGA
This sequence comes from Sphingomonadaceae bacterium, assembly GCA_014380205.1. Taxonomy (GTDB): domain Bacteria; phylum Pseudomonadota; class Alphaproteobacteria; order Sphingomonadales; family Sphingomonadaceae; genus Parasphingopyxis. Next base: position 1,410 of record JACMKH010000022.1, on the reverse strand, counting down.
TTCTCCCGCCACAGGGCGTCATCTTTGTCATCTTCCACGAACGGACGCGATGACAGCGCCCGACCTTGCCTGCGATCGGCGCGCACAGTGATCGTCCAGCTCGATCAATTCCCGGGAGCTGATCGAATGGATTTTTCCGGTCGCCGAACCTTCCGAACCTTAGGGCTCGATCGCGCACATCAAGGGGCGGGCGCTCGCCCTCCGGGCGCTCGCCCTCCGGGCGCGACCCATCGCCCGCGTCGGGCTCGTCGCTTGTGTCAACCTGGTGTGAACTTCGGCGCGCCGCTACTCCCGCCAGCTCGTGTCGCTCCGGTCGACCAGCCTCACCATCGCCGCGAAATCGGCCTCGCCCGGCCCGGTGCTTCCCTCGACCATTCCCTTGAAGAGATCGCGCTGGTGGACCGCCACGACGTCATCGGAGACCTCGAGCGGCGTTCCCATCGACATCGTCGCGAGCTGGATCTCGCAGGCGCGCTGGAGCGACCAATGCTTGATGAACGCCTCGGGGACGGTGCGGCCCATTACGAGGATGCCGTGGTTGCGCAGCAGCATGACGCGGCGCGCGCCGAGATTGGCGACGAGCCGCTCGCCCTCCTCCGAGCGCACCGTGATCCCCTCGAAATCGTGATAGGCGATCTGCCCGGCGAAGTTGCATGCGTAGAAGTTGACCGGCCTGAGGCCGCCCTCGAGCGAGGAGACCGCCATGCCGGCGGTGGTGTGGGTGTGCGCGATGCAGTGCGCGTCGGCGAGATGGCGGTGGAACACGCTGTGCTGGACGAAGCCCGCGAGATTGATGGGATAAGGGTTGTCGTCGAGCTTGGCACCGTCGAGGTCGATCTTGACGAGGTTCGAAGCCTTGACCTCGCTGAAGTGCAGCCCGAACGGGTTGATCAGGAACGCGCCCTCCTCGCCAGGCACCTTCAGTGTGATGTGGTTGTAGATCATCTCCGACCACCCCATCATGTCGAAAACGCGATAGCAGGCGGCGAGCTGCTGGCGCGCGGCCCATTCGGCCTCGCTCATCTGGCTGTTGGCGGCGAGCTTGGTGGCCATCTCGGTCTCCCTTTGGATCGTTTCCCCCGTCTAGCATGACTCGCCGCGATGCGCGAAGAGGGGTTGAATTCGCGGGGCCACGCGGCTATCTGCGCGCCTTCACGTCGCGGCCAGCGGTTCGCGGCGCAATCGCTTTTGACCGGAGTGTGACGGCTTTATGCAAATCGTGGTTCGCGACAACAACGTCGACCAGGCGCTGCGCGCGCTCAAGAAAAAGCTGCAGCGCGAGGGCGTCTACCGCGAGATGAAGCTGCGCCGCCATTACGAAAAGCCCTCCGAGAAGCGCGCCCGCGAGCGCGCCGCCGCGGTCCGCCGCGCGCGCAAGCTCGAGCGCAAGCGGCTCGAGCGCGACGGCGG
>JACMKH010000196.1 GCA_014380205.1 Sphingomonadaceae bacterium | reverse complement strand
CGCTCGCTCGAGACGGGCGGACGCTCGTCGCGGGTCCCGCCGCCGCCGCAGCCGGCGAACAGCAGGCAGCCGAGCATCAAACCGGCGATGGCGTTGAAACGCGGCGCGTTGCGTTCGACGGCGGACATAAGGCAGGCCTATCCGAACACGGTTGGTGGTGGGTGAATCGCTCTGTCCAGAATCGAGACGCCTGCCTATCAAAAAAATCGCCTTCAACTCTCGATCTGTGCTAGGCTGGTGTTAACCAAGGGGAACATGGGGGAACACATGGTGATCGAGTTTGTCGATCCCGACGCGATTGATAAAGAGCCGAATTCCCACAACGGGGGGCCGAAACTGGAACGCGAGATCGAGGTCCGCGACGTGCCGTTCGATCGGCCCAAGCGCCTCGTCGATGTCGACCAGCGCCTCGAGCGCGCGTTGAGTCAGCTCGAGCGGCAGATCGACAGGCTTCACGAGCTCAACATCCGCCTGTTCGGGGCGAGCAAACCGACAATGGAAAAGAAGAAGAATTCCGCGCAGCAGAATAGAGGCCTCCTCGCCTCGATCGACGAGCGCGTGGGCGAGATCGAGGCCCTGCTCGCCAAGCTGGACGAGGAAGCCGGCGCAATCGACACGCTGACCTGAGCTCGGTCGACCGCCTCACCGAAATTTACCTACCAACGCCCACCGCCTAATTCCACATGCCCGCGCCGCGCGGCGTTGACTCTCATGTTGCAATGCAGCATGGGGCGCGCGGGCCACGCCGTCCCAACGCGGCGCGCGCTCTCTGTGAGGAGAGACAGATGATCGACGACAATGCGAGGCCGGACGTGCGGCCCGCGCGCACCTCCTTTTCATCGGGGCCTTGCCCCAAGCCGCCCGGCTGGGACGCCGCCAAGCTTCCGCACGGCTCGCTCGGCCGCTCGCACCGCGCGCGGATCGGCAAGAGCCGGCTCAAGCACGCGATCGATCTGACGCGCGAGGTGCTCGAGATCCCGGCCGATTATCGCATCGGCATCGTCCCGGCGTCGGACACCGGCGCGGTCGAGATGGCGATGTGGTCGCTGCTCGGGCCGCGCCCCGTCACCGTCGCGGCGTGGGAGAGCTTCGGCCAAGGCTGGGTGACCGACGCGGCCAAGCAGCTCAAGCTCGATCCGGTCGTGCTCGGCGCCGATTACGGCGCGCTTCCCGATCTCTCGCAGGTCGATCCCGCGCACGACCTCGTCTTCACCTGGAACGGGACGACCTCGGGTGTGCGCGTCCCTGATAGCGAATGGATCGCGGATGACCGCGAGGGGCTGACGATCTGCGACGCGACCTCGGCGGCGTTCGCGATGCCGCTGGCGTGGGACAAGCTCGATGTCGCGACCTTCAGCTGGCAGAAGGCGCTCGGCTCGGAGGGCGGCCACGGGATGCTCGTGCTGAGCCCGCGCGCGGTCGAGCGGCTCGAGAGCGATGTTCCCGCCTGGCCGCTCCCCAAGATTTTCCGGCTCACCAAGGATGGCAAGCTGAACGAGGGCATTTTCGAGGGCGAGACGATCAACACGCCGTCGATGCTCGCGGTTGAGGATTATATCTGGTGCCTCGAATGGGCCAAGGGGACCGGCGGGCTCGACGCGCTGATCGCGCGCGCCGATGCGAACGCCGCCGCGCTCGACGCCTGGGTCGAGGCGACCGATTGGGTCGAGCACGCCGTCGCCGATCCCGCGATCCGCAGCACGACCAGCGTGTGCCTCCAATTCGCCCCCGGCGCGGTCGAAGCGCTCGACGAGGCCGCGCAAACCGCGCTCGAGAAGGAGATCGTCCGCCTGCTCGACATCGAGGCGGTCGCGCACGATCTCGGCAGCTACCGCGACGCGCCGCCGGGCTTCCGCATCTGGTGCGGGCCGACGGTCGAGACATCAGACATCGAGGCGCTCGGCCCCTGGCTCGACTGGGCGTGGCGCGAGGCGAAGGCTTCGTCATGCTGAACTTGGTTCAGCATCCATGAGGAGCAACCGACGCCCTGGCCTCGCAACGTAGCGCCCATGGATGCTGACCTTCGTCAGCATGACGAGGGACGCAGCAACAGGAATCAAACCGACATGCCCCCCAAAGTCCTCATCTCCGATCAGTTGGACCCCGCCGCCGCGGAGATCCTCCGCGCGCGCGGCTGCGAGGTCGACGAGAAGCCGGGCCTGTCGCCCGGGGATCTCGCCGCGATCATCGCCGATTACGACGGACTCGCGGTCCGCTCGGCGACCAAGGTGACGGCGAAGCTGCTCGAGGCCGCGCCGCGCCTCAAGGTCGTCGGCCGCGCGGGGATCGGCGTCGACAATATCGACGTCGCCGCCGCCTCGGCGCGCGGCATCGTCGTGATGAACACGCCGTTCGGCAACTCGATCACCACCGCCGAGCATGCGATCGCGCTGATGTTCGCGCTAGCGCGGCAGCTCCCTGAGGCGGATGCCTCCACGCAAGCCGGCAAGTGGGAGAAGAACCGCTTCATGGGGGTCGAGCTGACCAGCAAGACGCTCGGGTTGATCGGCTGCGGTAACATCGGCGCGATCGTCGCCGACCGCGCGCTGGGGCTGAGGATGCGCGTGATCGCCCATGACCCCTTCCTCACCGAGGAGCGCGCGATCGAGCTCGGCGTGCGCAAGGTTTCGCTCGACGAGCTGCTCGGGCTCGCCGATTTCATCACGCTCCACACGCCGCTGACCGACGCGACGCGCAACATCCTGTCGCGCGAGGCGCTCGCCAAGACCAAGTCCGGCGTGCGCATCATCAACTGCGCGCGCGGCGGGCTGATCGACGAGGCGGCGCTCAAGGACGGGCTCGAGAGCGGCCATGTCGCGGGCGCGGCGCTCGACGTGTTCGCCGAGGAGCCCGCCACCGCGAGCCCGCTGTTCGGCGTCGCCGGGCTGATCTCGACCCCGCATCTCGGCGCCTCGACGAGCGAGGCGCAGGTCAATGTCGCGATCCAGGTCGCCGAGCAGATCGCCGATTACCTCGTCAACGGCGGCGTCACCAACGCGCTCAACATGCCCTCGCTCTCGGCCGAGGAGGCGCCCAAGCTGAGGCCCTATATGAAGCTCGCCGAGAAGCTCGGCAGCCTCGTCGGCCAGCTCGCGCACGGCGCGCTCAGCCATATCTCGATCGAGGTCGAGGGCGCGGCCGCCGAGCTCAACCAGAAGCCGATCACGGGCGCGGTGCTCGCGGGCTTCATGGCGGTCCATTCGGACAGCGTGAACATGGTCAACGCGCCCTTCCTCGCGAGGGAGCGCGGGCTCGACGTCCGCGAGATCCGACACGAGCGCGAGGGCGTCTATCACACGCTGCTGCGCGTCGCGGTGCAGACCGACGAAGGCGAGCGTTCGGTCGCGGGCACCTTGTTCGGCGAGGACGCGCCGCGGCTCGTCGAGCTGTTCGGGATCAACATCGAGGCCGATCTCGACGGCTCGATGCTCTATGTCGTCAACGAGGACCGGCCGGGCTTCATCGGCTCGATCGGCACCGCGCTCGGCGAGGCGGGAGTCAACATCGCGACCTTCCACCTCGGCCGCCGCACGGCGGGGGGCGAGGCGGTGCTGCTGCTCTCGGTCGACGAGCCCGTCGCCGAGCCCGTGCTGTGGAAGGTTTGCAACCTTGCCGGGGTGAAGATGGTGCGCGCGCTCCGATTCTGAACGCTCAATCGGCGAACGGATCGCGCACGAGGATCGTGTCGTCGCGCTCGGGGCTGGTCGAGACCAGCGCGACCGGGCAGCCGATCAGCTCCTCGATCCGGCGGACATATTTGATCGCGGGCGCGGGAAGCTCGGCCCAGCTGCGCGCGCCCGCGGTCGATTCGCTCCACCCCTCGATGCTCTCGTAGACCGGCTCGACCGCCGCCTGATCGCGTGGGTGCGGGGGAAGATGGTCGTATTCGGTGTCGCCGAGACGGTAGCCCGTGCAGATCCTGAGCTCGTCGAAGCCGTCGAGAACGTCGAGCTTGGTCAGCGCGACGCCTGTGACCCCCGAGACCGCGACCGACTGGCGGACGAGCACCGCGTCGAACCAGCCGCAGCGGCGCTTGCGCCCCGTGACGGTGCCGAACTCGTTGCCGCGCTCGCCGAGCCTTTGGCCGACCGCGTCGTCGAGCTCGGTCGGGAAGGGCCCCGCGCCGACGCGCGTGGTGTAGGCCTTGACGATGCCGAGCACGAAGCCGACCGCGCCTGGCCCGAGCCCCGATCCCCCCGCCGCGGTCCCCGCGATGGTGTTCGACGAGGTGACGAAGGGGTAGGTGCCGTGATCGACGTCGAGCAGCACGCCCTGCGCGCCCTCGAACAGGATGCGGTCGCCCCGCGCGCGCGCCTCGTTGAGCGATTTCCAAACGGGGGCGGCGAAGGCGAGGACGAAATCGGCGATCTCGCCGAGGTCGGCCAGTAGGCGCGCGCGGTCGACGGGCGCTTCACCGAACCCCGCGCGGAGCGCGTCGTGGTGCGCGCAGAGCCGGTCGAGTTGCGGCCCCAGGTCGTCGAGGTGCGCGAGGTCGCAGACGCGGATCGCGCGGCGGCCCGCCTTGTCCTCATAGGCGGGGCCGATGCCGCGCCGCGTCGTGCCGATCTTGCCCTCGCCGCTCGCGTCCTCGCGCAGCGCGTCGAGATCGCGGTGGATCGGCAGGATCAGCGGGCAGGTCTCGGCGATCTCGAGCGTCTCGGGGGTGACGCTGACGCCCTGCTCGCCGAGCCGGCCGATCTCGTCGCGCAGCGCCCAGGGATCGAGCACCACGCCGTTGCCGATATAGGAGGGCGTGCCGCGCACGATCCCCGAGGGGAGCAGCGAGAGCTTGTAGGTCTGGTTGCCGACGACGAGCGTGTGGCCCGCGTTGTGCCCGCCCTGGAAACGCACGACATGGTCGGCGCGCGCGGCGAGCCAGTCGACGATCTTGCCCTTGCCCTCATCGCCCCACTGGGCGCCGATCACCGCGACATTTGCCAAATGCTGGTCCTTCTTGATCGATTGGCGGGGGGAGCGATGCGCTCCTAGCGCGATTCGCCGTCGATCGGAACCGCTGCTCCGTTGCGCCACACAAGATCGCAGCCTAGTGCTTGGGGGTCGTCCTCCTCCGCAAGCCCCGCCACCGTCCGCCAGCCCTGCGCGCGCAGCGCCGCGCCCGCCGCGGGATCGGTCCCCAGCGGCAGGAAAATCCGCCGCGCCTCCTTTCCGCCGAGCCCCGCGTCGACGAGCGGGTCGAGGTAGAGCGAGAAGCCGATAGCGGGCTCCTCCGTGCCGTCCTCGCGCACAATCGCGTAGCTCCCGCCGCGCCCGATCTCGCCCGCCAGCCCCGCGCCGAACAGCGAGAAGCCGAGCCAGCTCTGATATTCGAAGCCGTGGCGCTCGGTCGGATCGAGCGTGAGCGCGACGCGCTCCTTTAGGCCGCTGGCGATCGTCCACAACCCGTCGAGCCGCGAGCGGAGCGCGCCGCCGACGTCGAAGGCGCAGAGCCGATCATGCGCCGCCTCGAACGGCCCCGCCGCCTCGATCAGCGGGAGATAGGCGGGCGCGATTGCCGCGACGCCGCCCGCGTCCTTGGCATCGAGCCGACCGCGTAACGCACCGATCTTGTCTGCCGCCACCGGAAACGGCCCACCCGCCAGCACATCAACCAGATCGGGCAGCGTGAAGTCGATCGACACGCCCGGCACGCCCGCCGCCGCGAGCGCGTCGACGACGACTTCGACGAT
>JACMKH010000195.1 GCA_014380205.1 Sphingomonadaceae bacterium | reverse complement strand
GGCGCTGCGCGAGCTCGGCGAGACGCTCCAGCGCGACGAGGCGCTCGCGCGCGCGATCAACATGTTCGCCCGCCGCGCCGCGGTCGGCGCGGTGGCGAGCTACGGCGACAGCATCGTCCGGCTGGTGTCGGATACCGTGCGCGGATGGGACGCGGGGACGGTGACGACGCGGCTCGAGAACGCCGTGGGACGCGACCTGCAATATATCCGGATCAACGGGACCTTGGTGGGCGGGCTGGTTGGTGTTGTGATCCACGCGGTGAACGTGTGGGGCTAAGCGGGCGGATCAGTCTTCGCTGGCCCGCTCGATATCCGCCCCGACGCGGCTCAATTTCTCCTCGAGCCGCTCATAGCCGCGATCGAGGTGGTAGACGCGGAGCACCTGGCTCTCGCCCTCGGCGGCGAGCGCGGCGAGGATGAGGCTCATCGACGCGCGAAGGTCGGTCGCCATCACCTGCGCGCCGTAAAGCCGGTCGACGCCTTTGACGACCGCCGAACGGCCGCGCACCTCGATGTCGGCGCCCATCCGCGCCAGTTCCGGCACGTGCATGTATCTGTTCTCAAAAATGGTTTCGGTGAGCAGGCTGGCGCCGTCGGCGCGGGCGAGCATGGCCATGAACTGGGCCTGCATGTCGGTCGGGAAGCCGGGGAATGGCGCGGTCGAAAGCGTCACGGGGCGCAGCGGCCCATCGGCGGCGACGCGTATCGTGTCGTCGTTCTCCTCGATGTGCAGGCCCGCCTGGTGGAGCCCCGCCAGCACCGCGGCCAGATCGCCGTGGCGCGCGCCGTGGAGCGCGATGTCGCCGCCGGTGATCGCTGCGGCGCAGGCGTAGCTCCCCGCCTCGATCCGGTCGGGCATCACGCTGTAGGTCGCGCCGTGGAGCCGGTCCTTGCCGTGGACGGTGAGCGTGTCGCTTCCCACCCCCTCGATCTCCGCCCCCATCGCGATCAGGCAATGCGCGAGATCGACGATCTCGGGCTCACGCGCCGCGTTCTCGATCACCGTTTCCCCGCGCGCGAGCGAGGCCGCCATCAGCGCGTTCTCGGTCGCGCCGACCGAGACGGTGGGGAAGGAGATCGTCGCGCCACGAAGCCCGCCCTCGGGGGCGATCGCCTTGACGTAGCCCGCCGCGAGCTCGATCCGCGCGCCCAATGCCTCGAGCGCCTTCAGATGCAGATCGACCGGCCGGTTGCCGATCGCGCACCCCCCCGGCATCGACACCGTCGCCTCGCCGGCGCGCGCGACGAGCGGGCCGAGCACGAGGATCGAGGCGCGCATCTTTCGGACGATATCATAGGGCGCGACGGTCGAGGCGATTCGCGCCGCGTCGATCGTCATCCGCCGCCCCGCGCCGCCGTTGGCGCCGCCCGACAGCGTGGTGGTCGCGCCGAGCTGGTTGAGCAGGTGCATGAAGGTGTCGACGTCGGCGAGCCGCGGCAGATTCTCGAGCGTCAGCGGCGCGTCAGCGAGCAGCGCGCAGGGCATCAATGTGAGCACCGCGTTCTTGGCGCCCGAGATACGGATGTCGCCCGTGAGGCGGTTGCCGCCGCGGATGAGGATGCGGTCCATCGCGGGGTTCTAGCGGGTGGCGCGCGCGGCGCAAACCGGCGCGGCTAAGCCTTCTCGAGCGTGCATTGCAGCGGATGCTGGTTCTGCCGGGCGAAATCGATGACCTGGCTGACTTTGGTCTCGGCGACCTCGTAGCTGAACACGCCGCACACGCCGACGCCCTTCTGGTGGACGTGGAGCATGACGCGCGTCGCATCCTCGACGCTCATCGAGAAGAAGCGCTGGAGGCACAGCACGACGAACTCCATCGGCGTATAATCGTCGTTGAGCATCAGCACCTTGTAGGGCGAGGGCTTTTTGGTGCGGACGCGCGTCCGCGTCGCGACGCCGACCCCCGTCCCGCCATCGGCATCGTCGTCCTTCTTGTCGGCGGCGCGGATCGGGAAGGGGGAGACCATGAGGCGAGAATATCGTATCGCGGCGCGGGGAGGCAAGGGGCGGGCGCGCATCGGCCAGCGGGCTGACCACTTCGGCGGCCGGACGGGAACCACCGGACCAACAGGATCGCTCAGGCTTCCGCATGAAGCCCAAATCCTTGCGCGGTGAAGGCGAGCGTGTCGCTGGCGGGGAAGGCGGCGAGCGCGACGAGACGGCCGCGCTCGTGACGCAGGTGCCACGTCCTGCCCATGACAGGTTCGGCCGATGCGAAGGCGGCCGGATCGAACAGCGCGATGTTGAGGCCTTTGCCGGGATCGCGCACCGACCGGGAGCGGATCAGCTGGGCGTTCGCGCGCCGCGCCTCGGTGGCGAGCGCCTGACACGCTGAATAATCCGCCGGATTCTTCCACTTCGCGGCGTCGCGCGTGAAGGGCGGTCTGGTCAGATCGAGCGCGCGGGCGGCGCGCACTTCGACCGAGAAGCTCGAATGCTCGCTGGTGGTGGCGGGTGGCGCGAAGCCCGGCGTGCGCGAGAAAAAGCGCAGCCGCCAATATGCGATCTCGGCGATCGTGGTCGTTTCGGCTTCGCTCGCGTAGAAGACGCCGGGCCGCTCATCCGACTTGCGGAACCTGCTCGCGACGCCGTGCCCATAGCGAAACGGCGAGGCGAGCAGATAGTGGAGCCCGCCCGCCGCGCTCGGCAGGTCCGGCTTGGCGGTCTCGGCCAGCTCTTCGAGCCGCCGCTGCTCGTCGAGATCGGCGGCCAGACGGTTGGTCGAGATGCGGTGCTGCGCCTCGACGACGCGCCACACGCGGCCCCGATAACGACGCAGCTCAGACGCGAGCGCGATGGGCGTCCACATAATCGCACACGCGCATAAGCCCTTTGAAGCTGCCGATCAGATCGAGCGGGCGCGCCTCGAGATCGAGATTGACCGCGCCGAGCCAGCGCCGCGCCGCATCGTCGTCGCTGCCCATCAGCGCGTCGAGCCCGCGGAACAGCCGCAGCAGATATTGCGCGGCCTCGAACGACTTGGACCGCGCGTCGAGCCTGCTCTGTCCGTGGCGCAGCCGCGAGGCGGTCGCCGGCGAGACGCCGAGCACGCCGCCAAGCGCGGCGTTGCCCAACCGCCAGAAGTCGGCGATCGTGGAGATGGCGGACGTGAGCAGCCGCTCGTCGTCGGAGGCGCGCGCGGCGATGCGAGTGGCCATGGCCGGTCCTTCCAATTGACCGATATAGATCATCTTCGTTCAAATGCAAGCAATGAGAAGTCAGTACGCGCAAGCAATTCCGGCTCGTTGCTCGCCTCGAAGCTGTTCCCCATGACAATGTCCTGCTAGGCCGGAGGGGCAAGACCGATGCGAATCCGGGGGGCGAGCTTGGCGATACGACCAGTCCATCGGCCCGAAGCGGAGGCGCGCTGTTCCCTTAAGCGGGGGAATCGCTTCGTCGACCACGAGCGCGCGCCCGATATGCGTTTGATCGAGGCGGAATTTTCCGCGCGGAATCCGGCGCCTTCCGTTGAGAGCGAGGGGCCGTCGCTTTCCGACCAGATAGGCTTCATCAACGGGCTCAATCCGGACGGCACGCTCAACGCCGATTGCTATTGGGCGACGCAGGGCGGCACCGCGGTCAAATGGGGAAATCCCATCGCGGGAGCGGGAGCGACGATCAGCTATTCGTTCGATCCCGGTTCGGCGTTCACCGCGCAGGAAGAGCAGACGTTCCTCAAGGCGTTCGCGCTGTGGTCGGCGGTCGCGGCGGTCAGCTTCGTCGAGGTCGAGAGCGGCGGCGAGGTCGCCATCGCGCGCAACAGCTTCGGCCTCGCCGCCTTCAGCGGGTCGAACGACGGCGCGGGGAGCGGCGCGGTTACCAGCCGCTACCTGTCGGGCTTTCTGACGATCGACGACAGCGTGCCGGGGTTCGAGCTTACCGGCTCGCTCGACACGCGCGGCGGCTACGGGATGGCGACCGTGATCCATGAGGTCGGCCACATGCTCGGCCTCGGCCATGGCGGCGCCTATAACTTCAACGTCAACCCCGCGGCGGACCAGTTCAGCGCCTACGACGACCGTCTCTGGACCACGATGTCGTACATCAACTGGGCGGACGCCGACGCCCGATACCGCGACGACTATCCCGTCAAGGGCGCGCATTGGGGGATCACGCAGGACGGCTGGATCCGTCAGGCGCCGCACACGCTCATGCCGCTCGATATCGTCGCGATCCAGCAGCTCTACGGAGCCGCGCAAAGCTCGCCCTTCGACGGCGGCGACGTGTTCGGCTTCAACACGAACGTCACCGGCCTGCTTCGCGATTTTTACGATTTCGCGATCAACACCTCTCCCGTGATCACACTGTTCAGCCTTGGGTCGGGCAACGCGCTCGACGCGTCGGGGTTCGCCCAGGGCGCGGTCATCGACCTTGCGCCGGGGGCATTTTCCAGCGTCGGGGGCCTCAGCCGGAATATCGCGATCGATTTCAACACGTGGATCGAGACCGCCATCGGAGGCGCGGGCAACGATCAGATAGTTGGCAACGACCTGGCCAATCGGCTCGTCGGCAACGCGGGAATCGACAATCTGCAAGGAGGCGCCGGCGCCGACACGCTCGATGGGGGCGAAGGGATCGATTTCGCGAGCTACACGGGTTCCGCCGTCCGGGCAGACCTTCAATATGGTGGCGCCAACACCGGCGATGCGTGGGGAGATGCGTTCATCGCGATCGAAAACCTGGCGGGCTCCCAATTCGACGACGATCTGCGGGGGGACGCCAATCCCAACCTACTCACCGGCGCAAACGGCGACGACAGGCTCTATGGCAGGGATGGGCTCGATACGCTGCTGGGCGGGGCCAATTCGGATACGCTTCAAGGGGGCGCGGGCTTCGATCAGCTCCTCGGCGAGGCGGGCGACGACGTGCTGATGGGAGGGGAGAGCCCCGATTTGCTCGACGGGGGCGAGGGCCTGGATTGGGCCGACTACCGCCACGCTCCGGCCGGCCTCCATGCCGACATGACCACGACCTCGGGCACGACGGGCGAGGCCGCCGGAGACTTTTTCACTTCCGTCGAGAACCTGCGCGGAAGCGCGTTCGCCGACGATCTACGCGCAAACGGTTCGGCCAATCGGCTGGACGGGGCGGACGGCGACGACACGCTGGTGGGCCGCGAGGGCAATGATACGCTGATCGGCGGACAGGGTGGAGACAGGCTCGAGGGCGGCGACGGCGGCGATTGCGCGGACTATGCCGGGGCGCATCGCGTCCGCGCCGATCTGGCGCTCGCCGGGCGCAATCGCGGGGAGGCCGCAGGCGACAGCTTCTGGTCGGTCGAGCATCTTCTCGGCTCCCGAAGAGACGACGCGCTAGCGGGCGACGGCGCGGCCAATCGGCTCGAGGGCGTCAAGGGCAGCGACGCGCTGGCCGGGCGATCGGGCGAGGACACGCTGGCCGGCGGAGGGGGTCACGACCGATTGCGCGGAGGGCATGGCGCCGACCGGTTCGAATTCTCCAGCTTGCGCGCGGGCGACTCCGATACGATCGCCGATTTTGCGGCGGGGAGCGATCTGATCGTTTTGGACGGCGGTGTTTTTGGCCTATCACCGGGTGGGTTGGCGGCTGAAGCCTTTGCGATTGGAAAACACGCGGGCGATACCGACGATCGCCTGATTTACCGCGCGTCAACCGGCCGGCTCTACTTCGATCCGGATGGGACTGGGGCCGCGCCGGAGATCCACCTCGTCTCCTTCGCCGATAACGCGGCCATATCCGCGGAAGACATTGTGATCATTTGAGGCGCCCCCGATGTGAGGCGGTCACGAAAAAGGGCCGCCCCCGGTTTCCCGGGAGCGGCCCTCTTACTGCCCCCCAAGCGGGTCGCTAGTTACGCGGCGACCTGCTTGAACTTGTCGGTGGCGACCGCATAGCGGTTCTGGATCGGCTCGAACGCCTCACCAGCGAGCTTGAGCATCGCCTCGCTGAACTTCGAATTCTCCGCGATCATCGCGTCGAACGCGCTGCGGGCGAAATCGCTCTGCAGCTGGAAGACCTCGGTCGGCGACTTGGCCGAAGCAAAGCTCTTGAGCGTGGTGGTCGCGGTCTCGAGACGCTGACGGCCGAACTCGGCGGCCTCGCGGGCGATCTTCTCGGCGCCCTTGGCGGCGATGCGCGAGGAGGCGACGATCGCCTCGACGTTGCCCTTGGTGAACTCGACAATGTCCTCGAGCGTCTTGGCGCCCTTCTCCATCGCGACCTTCGAGCGGTCGTTGATGTCGGCGAACATCGCCTGGCCCTGGGCCGCGGCGGTCTCGGTGGTCTTCTTGATCTCGTTCTCGAACTTGGTAGCCATGTCTTCGGTTCCTTGCTTGATGGCAACGGCGAGCTTCGTCGCGGCCGGGGTTTCAATCGGGGTCACATTCTTCTTGACGGGCTCGGCAGCCTTGGCGACCGGGGCCGGCTTCGCTGGCGCGGGAGGAGTCGCAACCTGCGCCGCTTTCGCGGGCGCGGGAGACGCGACGACTGGCTTTTCCGCCGCGACGGGCGCCCGGACGGGCTCGAGCTTCGCGGCCTTAAGGACCTGGGCCACCTCGTGCTTGACGGGCTTCGCCGCTTGCTCGGGGTGCTTCGCCGCCTCGGCCTTGACCGCCGGGGCGGGCTGGGGCTTGGCGGGCTTCGCCGCGTTGGGCTTCGACTCGGTCAATCAACTCACTCCTGCGTTCTTGCTGCACTGCACAATATGCATTCTGGCGGGGAATGCAAGCGTTTTTTGTGCACTGCAGCAAAAAAGATCTTCAGAGTGGTCAAACGCTGAAATTGCGCTCTTTTTTTTTGGCGTGGGCCGAGGCCTCAGACGAAGATGGCGACGCTCTGCATGCCCGTCAGCACCTGCTCGCCGCGCGCGTTCCACACGCTCATCACCTGGCTGCTCGTGCCGCGCCGCGCATGGTCCGAGCGCGAGCGGAGCAGCCACCAGCCATCGTCGGTCGCGGGGCGCGGCGTGAGCAGGTTGGCGATCCAGGTCATCGAGCTGATCGGGCCGAAGCCGGGGATCAAGCGCATCGCGGCGGGAGGGAGCGCGTCGGCGACGGTGAGCAGCTCGATCTCGGGATCGAGGCCGGCGCGCTCGCGCAGGCGGATCCAGCGCAGGCAGTCGGCGGGGCCCTGGCCGGGAATCGCTTTCAGATCGACGAAATCGAAGTTGCGCAGGAAAGCGATGACATCGGTGCGCGCGACCGCCTTCGCCTCGTCGGGCGGCGGCACTGGAGGAAAATCGGGCGCGACATGATCGATCGCCGATTCGCGCTCGTCCATGAACACGAACATCGCGCGCAGCCCGAGGCCCTGTTCGGAGACCACGTCGCAGTTGACGAAGCCGGCCGTGCGCCCGCGCCGGATGAGCTCGGCGCGAACCTCGATCGCGCCCGCAAGCGGGCCGATGAACGAGATCTGCGCCGAGCGCAGCGGGGGGAGATGCGGATGCGCGGCGCGCGCGGCGTGGAGGGCGATAGCCGCGCTGAGCCCGCCATAGGCGGTGCGGCCCTGGAGCCAGTCCTCGGGGATCGCGCCTGCGAGACCGGTTTCGGCGCGCGTCAGGCCGGCGAGGATGTCGGGGAGGTCCACTTCGTCAGCCGGCGGGCGGGATCGCGGCGACGATCGCCTCGGCCTTGGCGAACAGTGCGGGATCGATCGCGAGGCCGGATGCGCCGGCGTTGTCGTCGAGCTGGTCGGGCCGGCTCGCGCCGACGATCGCCGCGGCGACATTGGGCTCGCGCAGCACCCAGGCGAGCGCGAACTGGCTCATGCTGCATCCCGCCTCGGCGGCGAGCGGCTTGATCGCGTCGACCGCGCGGATCACCTCGGGGCGCAGCCAGTTGCCCATATAGCCGCCCATCGCATCGCTCGCCGCGCGGCTGTCGGCGGGGGGCGGCGCGTCGGCCGCATATTTGCCGCTGAGCACGCCCTGCGCGAGCGGCGACCAGACGATCTGCGAAATTCCATTCGCCGCGCCCAGCGGGATCACCTCCTGCTCGGGGCGGCGCCAGAGCAGCGAATATTGCGGCTGGCTCGAGACGAATTTTTCGCATTCGGGGGCCAAAGCGAGCGCATCGCGGATGTTTTGCGGCGACCATTCGGAAAAGCCGATATAGCGCGCCTTGCCCTGGCGGACGACCTCGGTCAGCGCGGCCATCGTCTCCTCGAGCGGCGTGTCGGGGTCGTAGCGGTGGCATTGATAGAGATCGACATGATCGGTGCGCAGCCGCTCGAGCGAGGCGTCGATCTGCCTGGCGATCTGTGCGCGCGACAGGCCCGAGTCGCTGTCGGACATGGGGAAGAAGACTTTGGTCGCGAGGATGTAGCTGTCGCGCGGCCGGCCGGCGAGCGCCTCGCCGAGCACGCCCTCCGACGCGCCGCGACCGTAGACGTTGGCGGTGTCGATGAAGTTGATGCCGAGATCGAAGGCGCGGTCGACGCAGGCGATCGCGGCCGCCTTTTCGATCCCGACGCCCGTGGTCAGCCAGGTGCCGAGCGCGATCTCGGAGACGTGGAGGTCGCTCGATCCGAGCCGGCGGTATTTCATGAGCGGGTCCTACTGAAAGCTGCGGCCGGGGCGGCGCGAGCCGCTCATGTCGAGATGCGCGCCGGCATCCGCAAGCATGATCTCGCCTGTGACGTGCCGCGTCGCGTCGCTGAGCAGCATCACGACGATGTCGGCGATGTCCTCGCCCTTGCCCGCGCGCGCCAGCGGGACCGAAGCGGCGATGCGCGCGTCGAGCGCGGCGAGCCCCTCCGCCCCCATCCGGTCCTCGAACCAGCCCGTGCCGACATAGCCCGGGCTGACGCCGTTGACGCGGATGTCAGGCGCGAGCGCGCGGGCGAGCGATTTGGTCATCGTGATCAGCGCGCCCTTCGAGGCCGCATAGGGGATCGACGAGCCGAAGCCGAAATGCCCCGCGACCGAGGTGATGTTGACGATCGCGCCGCCGCCGGCCGCGCGCATCGCGGGGACGCACGCGCGCACCATCTCGAACGCGGCGACGACGTTGAGCCGGTAGAGGCGGAGGAAGTCGTCCGCGTCGACCGCGTCGAGATCCTCGTGGTTGGCGAAGGTCGTCGTCCCGGCGTTGTTGACGAGAAGATCGATCCGACCCCAGCGAGCGAGCACGGCTTCCGAGACCCGGCCCGCCTCGCCGGTCGCCAGATCGCCGCCGACCGCCAGCGCGTCCTCGCCGATCTCGGCGGCCAGCGCGTCGGCGGGC